>JAQTNW010000064.1 GCA_028713655.1 Candidatus Methylacidiphilales bacterium
GCCAGCCTGATCCGGCTCGGGATTGCGGTTTTAATGGTGCTGGCGTTTGTGCTGAATGTGCTGCTGAGATAAATAAATTCAATTGAACCACGAAGACACCAAGGCACGAAGAGACACATTTTTAGAACCTGAATACTTCTCAATTCAAACTTCTGCTTCGTAGCTGCGGCCAAAAATCAAAGCCCCAGCCGGGCGGCGTTCAGACGGAGCCAGTTTTCAGACTGGAGGTAATCCGGGCAGACGGCTTCCACCCATTTCCAAAACCGTGAGGAATGATTCATTTCCTTCATGTGCATCAACTCATGGAGAATGATGTAATCACGCACTTCAGGCGGCGTCTGAATCAAACGCCAATTCAGTGAAATCGAGCCGGAAGCGGAACAGGAACCCCAGCGGCTGCTTTGGTTTCTCACCGTGATTTTGCGGGGCTCCAGGCGGTGGAGGGCCGCCAGTTCAATGGCCCGCGGCGGAAGTTCGCGCCGGGCCAGTTGCCTGAAATGGCTTTCCACCAAGGGCCGGAAATTAGCGGTTTCAGGATGAAAGGTGAAAGTTTCATCGCCGATGCGGGCCGTACAGACACCTTCGGATCTCTCGGTTTCCAATACGCAGATCCTTCCGCGCAACAGGATTTCCGTACCCGCGCTCCAATGTTTCGGAGCAAGCACGGTTGCGTCAAGTTTGCGGAGCTGGCGTTCGATCCAGCGGCTGTGGTTGCGCGCAAATTCGAGCCCCTCGTGCCGTGTGCCCCGGCGCGGAATGGTCAATCGGATCGAGCGGTCGGAGCGGACATAAATCAAATAGCGGCGCGCGCGCGGATTGCGGTGGAGACGTACCGGCAGTTGGCGGTCACCAATCGCCAAAATTTCACCTTCGGGCGCAGGGACCGGTTCGGGCGCGTGAAAATGGAAGAGCAACTGGTTTATCACGGATTTTAGTTTTATAAGTGAGCCCAATTTAAGAAGGATTTAACCACGGATTACACAGATGTACACGGATGAAAAAACTAAAATTTTGAATTCGTTTTTTTTCCTGTGTTTTTTGGCGAAAGAATTCCGCATTGTTCTGAATTCTTAATTCTGACTCCTGAATTCGTTTTCGTTTAACTCCTGCCTTCGACCCGCCCGACCGCCCAAAGCGCGTGTTCTGAAATCAAGGGATCCGGGTCCGCCGCCGCCTGTTTCAGGGCCGGCAGATCGTCCGCCGTGCCGATATTGCCAAGGACCACACAGACATTGCGCAGCCAGCGGTTGCGCTTGAGGCGGAAAATCGGCGTGCCCCGGAATTCCTTCCGGAACGTGGCGTCATCCCATCCCAGCATGGCGCGCAAATCCGGGCGTTCAATGGCCCGCAGCCCTTCCTCCCGTGTTTGCCTCGCCCAACGGTTCCAGGGACAAACGTCCAGGCATTCCTCGCAGCCATAGACGCGATCCCCGATCTTTTCCCGGAACTCCTCCGGAATGGGGCCCTTGTGCTCAATGGTCAGGTAAGCGATGCATCGGCTTGCATCGAGTTGATAGGGAGCGGTGATGGCCGACGTCGGGCAGGCGGCCATGCAGCGGCTGCAAGACCCGCAATGGTCCCGCAACGGGCGATCCGGCTCGATTTCGAGCGTGGTCAATATTTCAGCCAGGAAGAGCCATGTCCCTTTTTTGGGATGGACCAGCATCGTGCTTTTGCCCGTCCAGCCGATTCCGGCGCGCGCGGCGGCGGATTTTTCGAGGATGGCGGAGGTGTCCACTGCGCGGCGTTGAATGCCCCCCCTCGCTTTCAGCCAGGAATCCAGTGCGTCAAGCTTCGGCGGAATCAAGTCATGATAGTCACGACCCAGCGCATAGGTTGCGATGCGTCCGCGTTGCGACGGACGGGGCTGATAATAATTCAAGCCCAGCATGATGATGCTTTTCACGCCCGGCAAAAGCGACGACGGCGTGATTCGGGATGCCGGATCGCGGCCCAGCCAGGAGGCCATGTCACCGGCTTTCCCATCGTCCAGCCAGGCTTGCAGGTATTCCGCGCCTTGAAAGGGATCGGCAGCGGCAACCCCGCAAACATCGAAACCAACCTGCAGGGCTTCAACCTGAAGTTCTTGTTTGAGGGTTTGCGGCACAAGCTCCTTAATAGCCTGCCTATGGCAGGTCCTGCAAGCTCGTGAAATGGTTCGCCCCACGACTGGGCTGCCCAACAGAGTGAATTTAACATTTATTAATTATACTTTCTAATTTTAATATAGGTCATCTTATTAATGTTTCAAATAACCATCGTCATCGGTTTGCTTTTTGGGCAATTAATTGTTAGCATCATTAAGTAAACCATGAGCTCGAATTTCTATTCTCCCACGGCCTCGGTTGAAAGTTATCTCAAACAGATTGCCCAATACTCGCTCATTACCCGCGAGGAGGAAATTGTTCTGGCTAACAAAATCCACAAGGGTGACAAGCGGGCGCTTGAGATGTTGATCCAAGCCAACCTGAGATTGGTCGTAAAAATTGCGCTTGAATACGTCGGGCTTGGCCTGCCGCTTCCGGATTTGATTTCAGAAGGCAATATCGGGCTCATGCGCGCGGCCGAACTGTTCGACCCCAAAGTCGGGGCAAAGTTCAGCACCTATGGCGCGCTCTGGATCAAGCAGCGCATTCGCCGGGCCATCACCAATCAATCCAAGGCGGTGCGTGTACCGGTTTGGAAGGTGCAGCTTTTGCGCAAAATGCAAATCTCGACGGATGAATTGGTTTCCCAACTGGGCCGCCAGCCTTCCGATGCGGAGATCGCCGGCAACGCCAGCCTGGATGTGGGGGACGTGACGCGCGCGCGCAGCGCCATCATACAGGTTGTTTCCCTCGACTCCAGTCCACACAACGATGAGGGAAATGAAACCACGCTTTCCAACACACTTCCGGACGAGGCCACGGCCGATCCGTCAACCGGAATGGCAAACAAGGAACTGATGGAAAACGCGCTGGCATCCCTCAACATCCTGAGCGACAAGGAACTTAAAATCCTGGCCATGCGTTTCGGGCTCAACGGAGGCGAGGAACAGACGCTTGAGGAAATCGGGAAGGATTTCAGCGTGAGCCGCGAACGGGTCCGCCAGCTTCAGGAAATTGCACTAACGAAGTTGCGTCGCCAACTTTCGGACGAAGCCGGCAAGCACCAGGCCGCCGCCGAGAGCCGGCGCCACTACCGCAAGGTCCATGAGCGTTTGGGCGCCCTTTTTCCCTCGACTCGGAAGGGCGTGAAAAAGTCGCGCGCTGTCAAGGGACTGGCGGGATCCAAGAAATAATGGGGCGCGATCTGCTGCGGCGGACATCCCTCCTTTTTTTGTGCTGGAGATGGAGGGACGACCGCTGTGTCGTCCCATTTATCTGCGTCAAAAAATGTTTTTCTTTGCGGCTTGGCGGCCATTTGGCATCCTGACACGCCAAGGTTGCTTCCCGCATGTTCGAGCCATTTTTATCAACCGCCACCGTTCAGGCCGCTGATCCAAGCCCCTGGATGCTGCTGCCCTTCGCGGCATTGCTGCTGGCCATTGCCATCATGCCGTTTGCAAATCTCCACTGGTGGGAGCGGCATTATGAAAAAGTGTCCCTTCTGCTCGGCGCCATCACGGTCTTCATCTATCTTGTTGTACTCAGGAATCAGACCGCTGTTTTGCATACGGCCCTGGATTACGTCAGCTTCATGGCTCTGATCGGTTCCTTGTTCGTTGTTGCCGGCGGCATTCATATCTCTGTAAAGGGGGAAGCCTCGCCCGCCAGAAATTGCCTGTTTCTGCTTATTGGCGCTGTTCTCGCCAATATCATCGGCACAACCGGGGCTTCCATGTTGATGATCCGCCCCTGGATCCGGATGAACAAGTATCGGATTACGGCCTATCACACCGTTTTTTTCATATTCATCATCAGCAATGTGTCAGGTTGCCTGACGCCCATCGGGGACCCGCCACTTTTTCTCGGGTTTCTCAAAGGCATTCCATTCTGGTGGACCCTGCATCATCTCTGGATTCCCTGGGCCGTGGTCCTGGCTTTGCTTCTGACGGTCTTTTATTTTTTCGACCGCCGGAATTTTATGAAAGCTCCTCCTGTTGTCCGCGCTCTGGAAGCCGGACATGAAACCTTCAAAATCACCGGATTGCACAATATCTTTTTCATCGCTGTGGTTCTTTCGGGGATTTTTTTCGATCCTCCCTGGAGGGAAGGCCTGATGCTCTCGGCCGCTTTTGGCTCTTATTTCACAACGAGCCGGCAGATTCATGAGTCGAACCATTTCAACTTTGCCCCCATCCGCGAGGTTGGATTTCTTTTCCTTGGAATTTTCGCCACCATGATGCCGGCGCTCGACTACATGAGCCTTCACTCGAAAGAGTTTGGGCTTGGCTCCCCGCTGACCTATTATTTCAGTTGCGGCTTTCTTTCCAGCGTATTGGACAACGCCCCGACCTACCTGACATTTCTAAACGCGTCATTTGGCTTGTTTGTGGATCCTGTAATCGTGGATCAGGTGGGCCGCCTTGCCGCGGCTCATGGCTCCGGTTTGGGAAGCATCACCGGGACCCATTCCGAAGCCATCCGAAACACCTATGGGGTTCTTGAGCGGTACCACGCCGATTGGATCGGCTCCGCTGATATCCCGCGGGACAGGATCGAAACGGCTTATCTGCTCGGCAATCACAGCCTGTATATCATTGCCATTTCACTGGGAGCGGTATTTTTTGGCGCGATGACTTATATTGGAAACGGGCCCAACCTGATGGTGAAATCCATAACGGAACGGGCCGGAGTGAAGACGCCCGGATTTTTCGGCTATCTTTTCAAATATGCGCTGCCGATTTTATTCCCGGTCCTGATTGCAGTGGGCCTGGTTTTTCTGAAATTTTTTCCTGACATCGTACGGTAAACACACGGAGAAAAGACATTCACCGCTGGCGCGGAGGACGCTGAGTTTTTCTGAATTCTGCATGTTAAACTTGAATGTCTGTTATTGGGCTTGAGCGCAAGTGGGTTGATTCGCGACCTTGTTCGGTTTATTTAGTTATTTTGGATAATGGATTTGAGCTACTAGGCGTTCTCGCGTTTCAGCCAAATCATTTTGGGGTTGTTTGGTGACAAAACAGATGTCGAAAATGTATCTGTCCCAGCCATAAACATAGCTCACAAAATATGTCTTAATCTTCTCATTATCATAAAATTCAGCCACATAATATTTTTTCTCCGCAATGGTGTTCCAGCTACATTTGGTGAGAATACGATAAGGTCGCTCCTTGGTTTGCATGTGGAGGCTTACGACGGCTTCACTAACAGACTGATGATCATTATCTATTCGCAGGGATGAAGCATAGACTACAACCATTGGTGGAGAGGAATACTGGGCAGCGAGCATGTATGTCGGCATTCCGCTTATTTGAATGTATTGTTCGTGAACAAAGAACTCGTTTGGAATTTCATACCTAACGCTGGATAGTAGATCGGTGTATTCCCTTGCTTCTAGTGAGGCATTCAGGAAGAGAAATATTCCTAAAGGCATCGAGGTGAACATGAGGATTATTTTTTTCATATTTATATGGGATCAATATATTTTGACGACCCGCATTGTTCAGCCGCACGCGGTATAACTCCTGCAAATGCTAGCTCCCGCCTTCACTACGCTTCGGCGTGGCAACCCTGGGCTGAAAGGCGAAACGCCGTTGGCGTTTTAACCAGCATTCTATTTTTCAATATCTTCCCACATCTGTTCATTAGGAGTGTTCCGCACAACAGTGGAAAGACACGCGCTGAACCCATGCAGCTCCCTACGGCTTGGACGCAATCAGGTTGTCCAGCAGTTGGACCAGTTCTTGCACCCGAAAGGGTTTGTTCAGCGCCGCGTTAAATCCATAGCGCTTGTAATTCGACATGACGTCCGTTTCGGAATAGCCGCTGCTGGCGATGGCCCGGACTTCCGGGTTTATTTCGCGCAACCGCGCCAGGGTTTCAATCCCGCCCAGCCCGCCGGGTACTTTTACATCGAGAATGAATGCATCGATCTTTTTGCCCTTCCCGGCCAATTCGTTGAAAAGTTTGATGCAAGCCTCGCCAGAGGGCGCGATTTCCACTTGAAAACCGACCTCGCGCAGGATTTTTGGCAGGGACCCCCGCAGGAATTCATTGTCGTCCATCAACATAACGCGCCCGCGTTTTTTGCGGGTTTTGACGGAAGACGGTTCTTCAGAAACAATCTGGCGTGCGGTGGACGAAGCTGTAAGACCGGGCCGCTGTTCAAGCAGCGCGGCCATCTGGTTGCAACCGGCCTCGATGTCCCGCAGAAGGCCCGCAAGTTTTCGGTCCTTCGATTTGATCTGCATCCGGGCCAGCAGTACGTTCAGGCGCATCCCCGCAAGGCGGTTGTTCAAGTCATGAACCCATTGCGTGCCTGCCTGCTTCTGCGAAACAAAAGGCACTGCGGTATGAACTTTACTCCCGTTCTCCATTTTTTAAACAGCCTCTCGAAGTTGAATGTGCATGCCGGTATTTGAATTGCAATCGTCGCGTGACAGTCTCTGCAAAACCAGCAGATTTTAACATACAAGCCCTGTTGTTCCCAAGCTTGCAGCTTGTACGACAAGCAGGCTAAACCTTGTGGATGCCCAAACTATTTCTCCTCGACGGCATGGCGCTTCTTTACAGGGCACATTTTGCCTTCATCACTCGGCCCATCATGAATTCCAAGGGGCTCAACACCTCCGCGCTCTTCGGCTTCACCAATACCCTCCTTGATCTGCTGAACAAGCAGCAGCCCAGCCACCTTGCCGTGGCCTTCGATACTCACGCGCCGACCGCGCGCCACATTGCGTTTCCGGCCTACAAGGCCCAGCGGGAGGAAACCCCGGAAGACATCCTCATCGCAGTCCCCAAAATCAAGGAACTCCTCGCCGCCTTCAATATCCCGGTCCTGGAACTGGACGGATTTGAAGCCGACGACATCATCGGCACACTGGCCCGCCGCGCGGAACGGGAGGGATTTACAACCTACATGGTCACCCCGGACAAGGATTTTGCCCAGCTCGTGGATGAAAAAACATTCATCTACAAACCGGGTCGGCAGGGGGATTCGGCCGAAATTCTCGGGCTCAAGGAGATAAGGGAAAAATGGGGCATTTCCAATCCCAGCCAGGTGATCGATATTCTCGGGCTTTGGGGCGATGCCTCCGACAACATTCCGGGGGTGCCCGGCGTCGGTGAAAAGACCGCGCAAAAATTGATCGCCGAATTCGGCAGCGTCGAAAACCTTCTGGCGAATACCGGGAAACTCAAGGGGAAGCAAAAGGAGAATTTTGAAAAATTTGCCGAACAAGCGCGGATCAGCAAGGAATTGGCGACAATCAATTGCAAGTCTCCTATTCCGGTTTCGATTGAGAAGTTGGTATTGCGGCCCAAAAACGAGGCGGCCCTAAAGTCGCTTTTCATCGAACTGGAGTTCAACGCTTTCGGCAAACGCCTTTTTGGCGAGAACTTCAAGGCGGGGCACGCCGCAAAAACCCAGGAAGCCAGGGAACAGACGAGCCGGGTTTCTGATGATTTCCAGCTTGAGAGCGAATCCGACTTGCCAGTGCCAGACCCCGGGCAGCCGGAGACCGGGGGCTCGTCGGAGGAAGCCGGGGAGGTTCGTCCCAATTTTCGAACAATCCGCGATGTCCCTCATGAGTACAAGTCCATCACAACACAAGGGGAACGCCGGGAGTTGCTCGCTCTCTTGAAGGAACAACCCGTTTTTGCCTTCGACACCGAAACGTCAGGCCTGGATCCGCGCGAGGCCATCCTGATCGGCATTTCATTTTCGTTTCAGGCGGGCACGGGTTGCTTTGTCCACTTTCCCGAAAAGCGCCCCAATGCGCTCGCAGTGCTCGAGGAATTTCGCGGTCTCTTTGAAAACAGCGAGACTGAAAAAGCCGGGCATAATCTGAAGTTTGACCTGAGCATCCTGTCGGCGTACGGCCTGCAGGTGCAAGGCCCTCTCTTCGACACGATGATCGCCCACGCCTTGATTGAACCCGAGCAGCGCCATAATTTGAACGCGCTTTCTGAAATCTACCTGGGTTATTCACCCGTCCCCATCACAGCGCTCATCGGTGAAAAAGGAGAGCAACAAAAAAGCATGCTCGATGCGGACAAGGAAGCCCTTACGGAATATGCCGCGGAAGACGCGGATATTGCCTGGCAGTTGCGGGAAAAATTCATCCCGTTGCTCAAACAGTCCGGCCAGGAAAAGGTCTTTTACCAGGTTGAAGCGCCGCTGATTCCCGTGCTGGTGTCGATGGAGGCGGCGGGCGTGGCGATTGATATTTTTGCGCTGGAGGAATTTTCCCAAAAACTTGCCGTGGAAATGGACCGGGCCACGCAGGATGTGTACAAGCTCGCGGGACATGAATTCAATCTCAACTCGCCAAAACAGCTCGGCGTTGTGCTGTTCGATGAATTGAAAATCGCGGAAAAACCGAAAAAGACTAAAACCGGCCAATACACCACGAACGAGCAAGTGCTGCTTTCACTTTCGGGACAGCACAAAATCGTGGAACGGCTGCTGGATTACCGCGAGGCCACAAAATTAAAATCGACCTATGTGGATGCGCTGCCAAACGCGGTTTCTCCCAGGACAGGGCGCGTGCATACCACCTACAGCCAGGCGGCGACCAGCACCGGGCGCCTGGCTTCGGCAAACCCGAATCTTCAAAACATCCCGATCCGCACGGACATGGGCCGGGAAATCCGCAAGGCCTTCATTTCGGATCCCCGGTTGAAGGATTTTATCATTCTGTCGGCCGACTATTCCCAGATCGAGCTGCGTATTATCGCGGCGCTCAGCGGCGACAAGGGGATGATCTCGGCCTTTGAGAAAAAAATCGACATCCACAGCGCGACCGCCGCCCGTGTCTTCGGCGTGGAACTGGATCAGGTGAGCGGTGACATGCGCCGCAAGGCCAAGATGGTGAATTTTGGCATCGCCTACGGGATCTCCGCCTTCGGGCTTGCGCAACGGCTGGGCATCAGCCGGACGGAGGCGGGCGAAATCATCAGCCAATACAACCGCCAGTTTCCGGGCGTCCAGACGTACATGGATGAGACCATTGAATTTTGCCGCAAAAACGGATTTGTGGAAACAATAACAGGACGCAGACGCTATCTGAGGGACATCCATTCCGCCAACGCCACGATCCGGAACGCCGCGGAGCGCAATGCGATCAACATGCCGATCCAGGGTACGGCGGCCGACATGATCAAGATGGCAATGGCCGGCATTTCCCGGGAATTCCGGGAGCGGAATTTAAAATCCCGGATGCTGCTGCAGGTGCATGATGAATTGGTTTTCGAGCTTCAGCGGAGCGAGGAGGCGGAGGTCCGCGAACGGCTGGAACACTGCATGAAGACCGCGATCACCCTCGCTGTTCCCATTGAGGTGGAAATAGGCACAGGCAAGAACTGGCTGGAAGCGCATTAAACCTGATACTGCGGAATTACTCCGCAGGCGCTTCGTGGCGGGACGCGAGCCCCAACCCGGCAAACAAAAGAACAAGGCCGACAAGCACCAGCGACCAGCAAGCACAGCGAACCCAGGCAAAACGGTTGATTTCGGTAATGGCCGTCAGCAGCGCAAAAACCTGCATCATGCCCGCGCCTTTCGCGGCGATTAGATAACCCAGAACTTCTTTTTTGTTCAGCACGCCCCATTTCATCACGACGGCGGGGGTGGGTTGCAAGCTTAATTTGAAAACCGGGTTAACGGATTGCATTTTATTAACAAACGAGGCACATTGATGTGCAGCAATGGGAAACGGAGTACGCGCAAAAAAGCAAAACATGGCGAAGGCCATGTCTGTCATGGCTTGGGTTGAAGACCCCTTTGGCCGGGTACTCATGGTCAAACAGGCTTACGGCAAAAAGTTTTGGGCCTTGCCCGGCGGCAAAGTCGATAAGGGCGAAAACCTGACATCCGCGCTCAAGCGCGAAATTACGGAGGAAACCGGGCACCGCGTCGCCTATGCCTATCCGCTTGATATTTTCGACCGCGCCGACAAGGGAGTTGTGACGATTTTATACCGGGTCATCCTGAAACCCAAGTCGGTGAAGGGGCGTCCCATCAAGCCGCATCCGTCCGAGATCAGCAACATTGCCTATCAGATCAAGCTTCCCTCCCATGCAACGCCATCCGCGCGTTTTTTTTGGAAGCGGGCCCTGGCCAGCTTTGAGCCGATGCCCATGATCCAGAAAATGGATTAACGGCCCAAGCGCCGTGGGATCACCGCGGCTTTTTCGATTTTCGCAACAGATCGCCCAACTCTTTCACCCGGCGCTGGAACAGTTGAAGCGCCTTTTCAACAGGCGCGGGCTGCGACATGTCAATCCCCGCTTCCCGCAGGGTATCGAGAGGAAATTGTGCGCCGCCCGATTTTAAAAATTCCAGGTACCGAACGCGCGCGGCTTCTCCTTCTTCCAGCACCTGGGTGGAAAGCGCCAGAGCCGCCGATATGCCGGTGGCATATTTGTACACGTAAAACGCGGAATAAAAGTGCGGAATGCGCAGGCATTCCAGTTCCAAGTCTTCCTCAAGGACCAGACCCGGTCCATGGTAGGCTTCCAGCAATTTCCGATAAACCGCTCGGAACGACTCCAGGGTCAACGGCTCGCCCGATTCCTCCATTTCATGGGTCAATTGTTCAAACTCGGCAAACATGGCCTGCCGGATGAGCGTGGCCCGGATGTCATCAATCTGGCGGTTGAGGATGTAGGCGCGCATTTTTTCATCCTCTGTTTTCTTCAGTAAATAGTGAGTGAGCAGTTCCTCGTTGAATGTCGATGCAACTTCGGCCAGGAAAATCGGGTAATGATAATCCTGGAATTTCTGGCAGCCTTGGCTGAACCAGGAATGCATCGAATGCCCGGCCTCATGGGCCAGGGTATAGACATCGGAAAACACATCTTCCTTGTAATTCATCAGAATGTAGGGCGGATTGCCGTAACTGCTGCTGGAAAACGCGCCGCTGCGCTTGCCTTTGGTTTCATAACGATCCACCCAGCGGCTGCCAAGTCCGCCTCGCAATACCCCGGTATATTCTTCACCGAGGGGCGACAACGATTCCAGGATTTTGCCGCAAGCTTCATCGAAGGAGGTCTTGACGTCGATTTGCTCAACCATCGGCACATAGGTGTCGTAAAAATGCAGTTCCTGAATTCCCAGCACTTCCCGGCGCAGTTCATAATATTCATGCAACGGCGCGAGGTTTTTCTTCACCGCGCCGATAAGATTGTCGTAAACGGAGCCGGGAATGTTGTCGGCAAACAAGGCGGCATCGCGCGCCGAGCTGTAATTCCGAGCTCGCGCGTTGAAAACATCGGACTTGATGGAATGCGCCAAGGTGGCGGCAAGCGTGAATTTATGATCTCCAAATTCCCGATAGTATTGTTGGAATGCGGTTTTTCTCAACACCGGATCGCGCTTGACCAGGAAGGAGGAAAAGGCCCCGTGCGAAAGCTCCATTTCCTGTCCTTGTTCGTTCCGTATCATGCCGAAGGACATATCGACGTTGGTCAATTGTGAGAACGTCTCGTGAAAACCTCCCAGCGGCATCGAGGCCATTGCCATCAAGCGTTCTTCCTTTTCCGAAAGGATGTGGGGTTTGAAACGGCGCAGGCGCGTGAGCTTGATTTTCCATTCGGACAAAATGGGGTCCTGCAGATATTTCTCAAATGCTGTGTCTTCGATGGACTGGATTTCAGGAATAAGGAAGGAAGCTGTTTCCGCCGCATGGACCATGACATGCTGGAAGCGGGCCTCGCGCGAAAGGTTCTCGTTGTTCGAACTGTCCTCCGAACTGCGCAGGGAAACGTAGTGGCCCAGGCGCTCGGCGATGAGATCTAGTTCCCGGTCCAACTCGAGGCATTCCTTCAATCGTTTTGCGGAAGCGCCCAGAGTACCCTTGAATTCCAGGTACTTGGGATACAGTTTGTCATATCTGACCAAGTCGGCGTCCCAGGATGTGTCATCCACATAGAGTTTTGCGAGGTCCCAGGTATCGGCTTTCGCGATTTCATTTCGTTTCGGGATGGTTTTTGCAGCGGAAAGCGCCGGGGTTTGTGAATCAACAGACATCGGCAAACCATAGCATCCGGATTGGTTTTCCAAACATATTTTTGACCACGAATGACAAGAACCATGCGGCCTAGAGCAAATTAACAAAAGTCATGGCCGCAAAAAGGCGCAAGAAACGCAAAAATGAAAAGCATTACCCACTGCCATAAGTTCTTTTATGTGATTTATGCGCTTCTTCGCGGCTATAGTTTTAATTAAACCGCTCTAAAACTGAATGAGCGAAGGCGGGAGATGAAGCGGGAGCATTTTCTACGCTCACGCCAGAAGGCAAGAACCAGAAGGCCCAATGCTGAGAAAGTGACGGAGGGCTCGGGAACGGGGGTAAATCCGGGGCAGATTTCACCGGTGCTCAGGATGCGGGCGCCATATAGTTGTCCTCCGATGCCGAAATAAATTTCTGAAAGTTGGGAATTGCCGAGGCCGCCGGAAGTATTGCCAAAATAAATCTGGTCCGTGCCGTTGCCGGTCCAACTGCCGCTCCAATTGTTGATGAGCAAGGTCGTGGCAGGCGTCCAGCCATTGGCCGAGCTGTTGGCAAAGTTCAGGATGCTGTTGCCGTTGCCCATGTCGATGGTGGAATTGGCCGTCAAAGTCAGGGTGTTAACCACTTCACTGTTGCCTCCGGTGGAGAATGTGGCGCCGGACAGAGTCATGTTCGTGTTGTTGTCGATCTGGTTGCTGGCTCCCAGCATGAGGGTGCCGCCGGTGATGTTGATATTTTGGGCGCCGATATTGTTGACGCTGGAGTCGATCACGGTTGTGCCCGAGCCTGCCTTGGTCAAAGTGCCGATGTTGGTGATGGAAGAACCGGCGACAGGGCCGGAAATTGAGGTGTTGGCATTGGAATTGATTGTAATGTCAGGGTTGTTAGACAGTCCGGGGCCGTTGACAACCAAATTGCCGCTGATGGAGAGCGTTCCCGACGGGCCGCTGCTTCCGCCATCGAGCCTCATTCCGCTGCTGAGGGTTGTCGTGCCCTGGCTTACGGCGAGAGTGGAGCCATTTGCCAGAGTCACATCCCCGTTCAGCGTTGTCCCGGCTGTGCCGGCAGTGGGATTGATAATCATGGAAGAAGCGCTGCCGCTCAAGTTGATATTGTCATTGGCGCCGAGGGTGAAACTGCCGGTTGAACTGGCGAGGTTGACATCAAGCGTCCCGCTGGTGACGTTGATATTTGCAGGCGAAGCCGTGCTGGTTCCGGTGGTTTGAAAAATCCCGGCGCTGATGGTGACGGCGCCCCCGGTGACGCTGAGGTTGCCGTTATCTGCCAGGGTATAGGCATTCAAGCCGCTGATGCTCGTGGCGCCGGCTGTATTAAGGAGCGTGCCGCTTTGGGTGAGGTTGGCGTTGGCGCCGGAGGTGGTTTCATTGAAAATTATCGACCCACCGTTGTTGGTAATTGTACCGCCCGATGCCAGGGTAATCCCGCTGTTGCTCAACGTGGCGCTGAGGGTGGCGCCGGAACCGACCGTGATATTGCCCGATCCGAGATAATTCTGGCCTGCAGTTGTGCCGCCGAGCGCCAGGCCGCCGGTAATCGGCGCGCCGGATGTCCCTGCCTGGACCAGTCCGCCGCTGATTGTCAACCCGCCGGAAAAGTTGTTGTCATTGCTGAGAAAGGTGAGGGAGCCATCGCCCTGTTTGGCCAGCCCACCGCTGCCTTTCAGGTCTTTGTTGGTGTCAAACGTAAGCCCCGCCCCACTGCTGGTGGTCAGGGTGATGTTGCTGCTGATGGTG
>JAQTNW010000065.1 GCA_028713655.1 Candidatus Methylacidiphilales bacterium
AGCAGTTGGAATCCATTCAGATTTAGGCCCGCTCGAAAAATTCAGTTTTTGAGCGCGCATGGGGTGTGTTCCGAGATTTATGACACGTAGGAACCAAAAAGTGGACAAATAGATCGCGAACCTACACCCAGACGCGGTGGACGTCGTCGTGATCTTCCAAGGCCTGGAGAAATTCGCCGACTTCGGCGCGCTGTTCCTCGCTCAACTCGGGATAATTCTTGGCCAGGTGTCCCATTTCACTCGTAATCACAGTCCAGCCGTTTTTCGAAAGCCATTGCGAAACCGCATGCAGCGCCGTGCGCTCCGTGATAAAGCGCGCACCACAGGCATCCTCCGGAATATCGTCATTTTGGGAATGCGTCAGCGGCTCGACTTCGTTCGCCCCCGCTTCGATGGCGGCAGCCTCTATGTCGGCATTTTTGTCCGGACAATGTGCCTCGACCAGCCCGACATGGTCAAAAAGAAATTTGTTGGCGCCTGCCGCTCCGAGCTGCCCGCCCTTGAACAGGACCCGGATTTGCGGCGCAGTGCGGTTGTTGTTGTCGGTGACGACTTCGACAATGACCGGCACTTTGTGGGGGGCGTAACCTTCAAAGTTGACGTGCTCGATCACCAACTTTTCGTCGCCAATGCCGGCGCCCTTTTTGATGGCGCGCTCGATCACATCACGCGAGACGCTTTCTTTTCTGGCTTTTTCGATCGCGGCAAACAAGCGGGCGTTGGCCGAGGGATCGGCTCCGCCGTGCTTGGCGGCAACCATGATTTCCTTGACCAGTTTACCGGTGGCCTGGGACTTTTTCAGTCCGGCAACCGCCCGTTTGGCATGCAACCATTGGCGACCCATAAGGGGATATAAGAGTGGAGGATCAAATTCGACAACTAAAAACCCCAAGCCGGTCATCTGTCCACACCCCATATTCAGGAGTGTGCGCTGGCTGCCAGGGTGCCTGAAAAGCAAATCTCTTCTGTTTTGCTGTATTCCCAGTGTATTCTACATGAAATTTTCTTAAGGAATCTATTAGTTTTAATTAAATCAAGGCGAAACCTAAAGTGTCCTGTACTACTACATCCCGCCCAAGGCCTAATCTTATTGTGCACAACCCTGAAATATGCAATATTTGTGCTCGACAAAAAAAGGTGGAAACTATGAATACACGTATCGCAACCTTGTTGGGAATTTTTGCCATCGCAATCTGCGGCTCGGCAAAAGCACAAACCATTACACTGGCAGACCTTCACGAAACTGAGGCCATCAATCTCGGCTCCAAAATTTTAACCGCTACCGGCGCTGTGCCGGACTTCACATTATCCCAAGTCGGTGTCACCAGCCCGGTAACTGTGATTAGTGGCAGCTCTCCGGGGGCCTTCGCGGATTCACTCAATGTGGAACTTTCCCCCAGTGGACTGATCACATTGAGCTCCACAGGGGCGGGCACTAACATTAAAGTGCTGACGATTACCATCGATAACTTAAACTATACTCCGGGCTATCTCCTTACAGGTATCTCAGGCTTGCCGGATCTCAACGCAGGTGCTTTAAGCCCCACTCCAAGCCCCTTTACCATCACACCCACGCTCAATTCCCCCACTTCCGTCAGCATTACCTATAATGGCGGAGCTGGCGTGTTTACAACTCAAAGCCTGTCGGGAGCCCTAGGACCCAACGAATCCTTTTTCCAACTCGATTTCACCGCCGTGCCGGAACCCCGCCAGTGGGCGTGCATCGTTCTTCTCGGCGCAATGGGCCTGATGCTGGCGCGGAAATTTCGGGATCGCCTCGCGGTTTCCCGGATCAGCGCTTAACAAAAACAGGCTTCATAGCAATCGCCGCCGTCCGGCACCTGGCCGGACGATTGTAGTTTTTGTTCCTTCGTCGCTCCGTTGTTAAATACTGCTTCCCCCCCCACCTCGTGGCCCCTTGGTTTTAAAAGCGATGTGGCATAAATCCTTCTTTTCTTGGCGTTCTTTGCGTTCTTTGCGTTAATGCTCGCATGTTCTGTGGCATCGTCGAAGAAACGGGTATTGTCCAAAACCTCGTCAGGGAGGAGCCCGTCTGCAAATTGACCGTGGAAGCCGACAAGGTTCTCCATGGAACAAAAATCGGCGACAGCATCGCCAACAACGGTTGCTGCCTGACCGTCACCGGTATTGTCGGAAAAAAACTGACTTTTGACCTGCTGGAAGAAACCCTGCGCTGCAGCAATCTGGGCACCCTCAAGACGGGCCACCGAATCAATCTTGAACGCTCCCTGCGGGCCGACGGCCGCGTGGGCGGACACTTTGTCACCGGCCATATTGATGAAACCGGGCTGATCACACGCTGGGAGCAGGAGGGCAATGATTACGTTCTGGAAGTAGAAGTTTCGCGCGAATTCGAGCGCTATCTGGTTCCAAAGGGTTCCGTCGCCATCGACGGCATCAGCCTGACCGTCGGCCGGGTCCACGGACGAAAATTCAATGTCTGGATCATTCCCCACACGCGCGAGGTCACCGCGCTCACGGAACGGAAAACCGGCGACCGGGTGAACTTGGAATTCGATCTTCTCGCAAAATATACGGAAAAACTTCTGAGCCGGGCGTGAAGCCTATTTCAACGTACAGGCGGATTGCAGACGATGAACGCCGTTAGGGCGGTAGGAAAGATTTTTCGCAAGCCCGAGGATATCGGCCATGAGATAGATGATGCTGAGCCACATTTCGGTGCCCTGCAGCCCGGTTCGGCCATGCTCATGCCCGCCACTGGCGAAAGGATCAAAGGCCATGCCCCACCCCGGCTTCCAGTTCTTGAGCGCCAACGGAATGCGTTCCAACATCCACTGACGCGCTTCATCCCGGCGGTGATCTGTCTGTTGCAGGCAAAGCCAGAGCGGATGAACAACGTCGAGAATGTTGCAGCCATTGCCCCGGCCTGCGCCAAAAAATTCAGGATCGGCCGAATGGAGAAGGATCGTGTCGATGGCCTTTTCTGCCAGTGGAAGAGGCCGCCCAAACTGGGCGTAGGTCCCGCGCGTCAACCGGTAAAACCCGTTGACGGGATGGAGCCAGCGGTCTTCCTTGCGCCAGCAACCCCAAACCCCTGACTTGGGATCGCAATGGCTGTCGAGCCATGAAAAAAGGCGGTCAATCTGACGACCCTGGCCGAAATATTTTTGGTTCACACAAAGGGAGGAGGCATAGCAATCGATCCAGTGCCCCGCGTGCCAGGCGCCGTTGGACCAGTCGAGGGAATCAAGAGTCTCAACGAGAAGATCGACGCCGATGGCTTCCGCGTTGGCAACCGGATGCGCAAAGGATGAACCCAGGCACTCAAGGGCGTAATTAACGATCATCGTGGAGTAGCGGTCTTCGAATTGAGGCTTGGCGGATTGAGGCCCGTTCAAACGGCTGTCGTCGGGAATATATTCGGGAACAAGCCCGGTCCCGGGATTTTGAAAACCGCGCAGAACGGAAATCCATTGCTCGCGGGTCATGCCGTCCGGAAGGATGCCAAATGCCGCGCCGATCTCGAGGGCATCGCACCAGGGACGGATGCGCCGCGGTTTGCCGGGCTGATCGATATAGCACACGGCGCCTGTATCGGTTGTGGATTGATAGTTTCTCAGGAGCGCCGGAATTTCCTTGCGCACATTGTCAGAAAAGTGGCGCAAGCTGTCAGCCAGTTCAGAATTGGATGCAGGCATGGATATACTTAACCGGGTTTTGCAATTTCAGCCATGTTTCTCATGCGGAGAATTTTGGCCGGGTTGCCGCCGACGATGGCATAGTCCGGCACATCCTTGGTGACAACCGCGCCTGCGGCCAGAATGGCATGGCTGCCGACAGCCACGCCATCGATGATCGTGGCGTGCGCGCCAACCCAGACATCATCTCCCATCACGACACCCTTGCTGGTGTGCATCTGCTCGTGAATCGGAACGTCGATCCGGGCATAACCGTGGTTGAACCCGACGATGCAGGCGTAGGCCCCGATGCGGATGCCGTCGCCGCCACAAAATTTGCCACGAATAGTAACATAAGGATTCAGCGAGCAGTTGTTTCCGAGCGACACCTCATCCGTGATGTAACAACCGCCCGCGACAAAACCATTGGTGCCCATTTTAAAAGTATTCTGCGGAGGGAACCCAATGATGGCAGCCGCGGGCGAGAGATAACAATTCGCGCCCACGGTCACGCCGTAAACCCGGCCCAAGAGGGCCTGGTATTCCACCTGGGCTGCTTTTTCTTCGGCGGTGCTTCCGTTCTTGAACAGCCAGGGGCAAAAATCGAAGCGTTTTTGGCGAAGATCGGATTCGGTTGGGATGGGATGCATGGACTTGAGATTAAAAGATGCCCGGCGGCTTATCTCCCAAGATACTTGTCGCGGCCAAGCACAAGCGCTTCGATCTTCCGGTCCGCGATGGAACGTTTCAACATCCAGAACCCGCAATCGGGATGCACCCAGCCAATCCTGCCGACGCCGACTTTTTTCGCAGCCTTGTCGATGCGCGGATCAATGTTCGCAAGCGAGCCGAGCACACTCTGCTCGCTTGGCAGCGCGGCAAGCCAATCGATGGGTGAGTACGAGCCGACGGTGGTGGTCAGGATTGCGGGGGCCGTACCGGTTGTTTGCATAACTGATAGTTTTGTGAAATTGGCGCCTGTTTGTCCAACTCTGTTTTGCTTTTGTAAAAGGCAACCCGCCAAAAAGAGTGCTTTTCATCTAAAAGAGTCCATCTAACCCGGATGTCTCACCCGCTTCTGAAAACCGTGTGCAGAGTAACTTGCCAATAGACTGGGCACAATTATGGCATGACAACATCCGGGTTAAAAGCAAAACCGCTTGAATTGGGAATTCTCTTTAAAAATGAAACCTCTTTATCTTGAAGCGGTTTTGCAATAGCCTGCTTATCTTTACCGCTTTCTTTACTGCCAACAGTGAAATAACCAGACTGGAAATTTTATGGACGCGCGTGAGATAAATAAGCAGGCTAAAGACATTTCTTGAAACCAATCATGACACAACGGAACTCTTATGGAAGCACCTGAAGTACCCACCGAACATCTGCATGAAGCCCTTGAGCATGAAACCAAGCACAGCGGCGAACGCTGGGTGCTGGGCGTGGCCCTCAGCGCAGCCATTATCGCCGCCCTGGCGGCCATCGCGTCGCTTCTGGCGGGCGCCAACGCGAACGAAGCCATGATCGACCAGATGCAGGCAAGCGACCAGTGGAGCTATTACCAGGCCAAGGGCATCAAAAGCAGCGTCCTGGCCGGCAGGATCGAGCTCCTATCCGCGCTCGGCAAACAATCCGATCCGGCCGATGCCGTAAAGCTGGCCGCATACAAGAAGGAACAGGAAGCCATCCAGGCCGAAGCTGAAGAAAAGCAGGCCGGCTCCAGGCACCACCTCCATATCCACGAAATCATGGCCCGCAGCGTGACCCTGCTTCAGGTCGCCATCGCCATATGCGCGGTCTCAGTCCTCACCAAACGGCGCAGGTTTTGGTACCTGAGCCTTGTTTTTGCGGCAATCGGCCTGGCCTTTTTGCTTCAAGGCCTCGCCGCCGGCAGATAGACAACCCTAACACAATTCCTCGCGCAAAGACACCAAGCCGCAAAGGAAGCCATTTTTACATAGAGCGCACAGTAAACCTGGAGGGTAAAAAGGTATAATTCGGAGTGAATTCCAAACATTTCTTAATTTAACTTCCCACCTCTCCATCCTCCATGCTCTCTTTGTAAAAACCTTCCTTTTGTATTTCCGCGTCTTGGCGCCTTATGCCCTTTGCGTTAAATCTCCCGCCTATCAACGCGTGGCCAGTTTGGCCAGGAAGCCCTTCTTCCGCGCGGAGGCGAACATCCGGCTGAAAAACCAGGCTTCCACGGCATAAAAAATCACGTTCAACGCGGAAGCCCAGAGCAGATGTTGCATCGGAAACCCCTCGCCCCTGAGCACTGCTCGCATGCCTTCAAACACATGCGTGGCCGGCAGGCACCAGGAAACCGGTTGCAACCAGTGCGGCAACACCCTCACCGGATAAAAAACCGCCGCAAGGGGCTGAAGCAGGAAAGGAATCGCCCAGGCCAGCGTTTCGACCGATTGACCATAACGCAGGATCAGCGCCGTGGCGACCATTCCCAGTCCCCAGCCCATCAGGATCAAATTTGCGAAAAAAGGAACCAGGCCCAGCCCCATGTCGTAAATATTAAAGTGATAAAGCAGGATCGAAAGCGTGGAAAGCAGCACAACGATGACCGCGACCTTGAAAAGTCCAACAAAATAAGTCGCTGCCAAAAATTCCCGGACGCGCACAGGCGCCACGAATACGTTAAGGATATTGCGCGACCAGACGTCCTCCAAAAAGGACATCGTCACCCCCTGCTGGGAACGGAACAGGATGTCCCAGAAGATCATTGCGCCCAGCAAATAGGTGACGGCTCCCGCCGGGCCGCTGTGGATGTCCTTGAGATAAACCGTGAGAAAGCCCCAGACCAACAGGTCCATAAGAGGCCAAAAAACCATCTCGATCATCCGCGGCACACTGCGCCGGTAAAGATACGTATGCCGCAGCACAAGCCCCCTGACAATTTGCCAATTCATCGTTTCCGCGCCTTTTTGATTTTTCTCCCGCCCGGCACTCTCTCCTCAATGTCGCCACTCCGGGCCACTTTGATAAACACATCTTCCAGCGACTTTTCCTTGAACTTTTTGACGATGGTCCGCGGCGTGCCTTCGGCGAAGATTTTTCCCTTCTGCATGAATAAAACCCGGTCGCAGACTTCCTCCACATCCCGCATGTTATGCGAGGTGTAAAGCATGGAAATACCGCGCTCCCGCTGGATCCGGCGCAACAGCTTGCGCACCTTGTCCGCGATGTCCGGGTCCAGGCTCGCCGTCGGCTCGTCCAGCAACAGCAGGCGCGGATCGTTCAACAAAGCCTTGCACAGATTCACCCGCGTCGATTCGCCCGAAGACAGCTCGCCGTTGATCCGGCCCTTGAGATGCGAAACCTCCAGCAGTTCCAGCAGCTCCTGGATTTTTTTGCGCGGATTCGGAACGCTGTACAGATTGGCAAAAACCATCAAATTTTCCCCGACGCGCAAATTCGACGGCAATGCGGTGTACGCCGAGGAAAAATTCGACTGCTGCAAGATCTCCACGCGGTGGCGGTTGATGTCCTTCCCAAAAACCCGGACGGAACCGGAGCTTGGGGTCACCAGGCCGAGCAAAATCGAAATGGCCGTCGTCTTGCCCGCGCCGTTCGCTCCCAGCAACCCGACAATCTCGCCCTCCCGAACGGAGAATGAAACGTCATCGATGGCCGTCACATCCCCGAACGTTTTTCTGAGATTTTGAATTTCAATCACCGCCAATGGCATGCAACCAAGCTAACCCGAAAATTTCATCCGCCCATAAAATTTATAGTAGTACAAAGAGGGTGCAGAATTTTAAACAGGAAGGTCGCAAAGAACGTGGAGGAAATGGAGAATCCAGAAGTCAGAATTAAGAATTCAAAAGCAAAGCGGCGGAACGCGGGCGCGTGGGGCATCTGAACAAGTTTTTAAGTCTTAAGTTTAAAGTTTTAAGTGAGAGCATTCCTTCGTGTCTTTGCGTCTTCGCGTGAGACCTGCTTTTCTCATCCTGCAAATCCAGGTTATCCATGTTAAAATGCGCCTTTGCGTGCGCCGTAGGCGCATTGCGTCTCTGCGTTAAATGATTTGATTTTTCCTCCGCTATAAATACCCACAATGGAGATGGACATGCCCCGGCGCAGTCCCTACCCTGATTTGCTTGCCGCCCTGCTAAACGGGGTCATTAAAAATACCATGTCATTTCAAAATCTGGGGCTCGAGGAATCCGTTGTGCACGCCGTGCAGCGCCTGCGCTACGTCGAGCCCACCCCCATCCAGACCCAGGCCATCCCGGTCATTCTCGAAAACAAGGACTTGCTCGGCTCCGCCCAGACCGGCACGGGCAAGACCGCGGCCTTCGCCCTGCCCATCATCAGCCGCCTGAAAAAGCATTCCCCGCGCACCCGCTGCCTCATTCTGGAACCCACCCGGGAACTGGCGGCCCAGGTCAATGAGGCGCTCGCCGATTTTTCGGCTTTTACCGACGTGAAGACCTGCCTGCTGCACGGAGGCGTCAAATATGAACGCCAGAATTTTGAACTGGCCCGGCATCCTGACATTATTGTAGCGACACCCGGCCGCCTGCTCGACCATATCGAGAACGGCGCGGTGAAGCTCAACCAGGTCGAAACATTGGTTCTGGATGAGGCCGACCGTATGCTGGACATGGGCTTCATGCCCGATGTCCGGAGAATCATCGGCCAGTGCCCAACGAAACGGCAAACCCTGCTGTTCTCCGCCACCATTTCGCCCCAGCTCCAAAATCTTATTGCCTGGGCCATGCGCGAACCGGTCAGCATCGATATCGGCCAGCGCTACAATCCCGCCGAAACAATCCAGCATGTGCTCTACCCGGTGGCCATGAACCAGAAATTCGACCTTCTTCTCGCCCTGCTCGACCGGACTAATTACGAAAGCGTCATCATCTTTTCCCGCACCAAAATGGGCGCCGATCAAATCGCAGCCACGCTCAAGACCAACGGCCACAACGTGGAAGCCATCCATTCCGACCGGACCCAAAGCCAGCGCACCCAGGTCCTGGAAATGTTCCGCGAAGGCAAGGTGGAAGTACTGGTCGCCACCGACATCGCCGCGCGCGGGCTGGACATCAACGGCGTGACGCATGTGATCAACTACGACGTGCCGGAAAATCCGGAAGATTACGTGCATCGCATCGGACGGACCGGGCGCGCCCAAAAATCCGGCGACGCCATGACGCTTTTTACCGCCGCGGAGCAGGATTACGTCAGCTCCATCGAACGCCTCATCGAGAAAAAAATTCCGCGCACCAAGCTCGATAATTTCGATTACACCTACACGACCCTGCTGCAGGAAGATGCAAAAGCCGGCATGCGCTCCATCCACCGTAAACCCTCCCGCCGCCGGCGCTGAAAGATAGAATGTTAGCTAAAACGCCAACGGCGTTTCGTCCTTCAGCCCAGGGTTGCGAGGAACGAGCTACCCTGGGTAAAATAAAAATCACCCCGAACCCTGAAAGCGGTTCCGGCGATTGCATGAAACAAACGCAACCCGCGTTGGGGTTGAAACTCATTTTGGTAAATACTTTTTGACCATGAAGCGATATGGAGTGCGGTGGCAAGCTGGAAGCGCGACACCGCTTTGTGTTTCCTGCAAAATTCAACTCCGATAGCCATCGCGAGTAAAAAGCGTCCGCCGTGGCGGACGCACTCCAAAATTCCCCCGTTCCTTCCCGCTCAAAACCGCTTCAAAATAAGTCACGCGAAAAATCGCAAAGTTTGAATTAAGAACCCGGAACCGGATTGCCCTCTTCCATCTCCTCCAAATGCCGGAGGCAATTGGCCAGCAGCACGCGCCAGCGCGGTTCCCTGAAGCTCACGAGCGAAAGGGAACAGTTGTCGAATTGAAAGAGCCGGTGAAATTCATCCGGTTCCCGTCCCGCATCCCATGCCAGAAGGACATTGAAAAACGCGGCCAGCGTCCCGCCGTGGGTCACGATCAAAATGTTTTCAGCATCGCTGTTTGTGGAAATTTCCGTAAGAAAATCCGCGGCCCGCCCGATCAACTGCAGACGGCTTTCTCCTCCCGGCGGCGCATTGCGCAGCACATCCCGGCGGTAGGATTCGCACTCCGCCGGGTACAAGGAGGCCCAGTCCTGGGAAGAGGTTCCCTCAAACATCCCGAACTTGATTTCCCTCAGACGCGCATCGGGAATCGGATGCAGGCCGTTTTTTTGAACCAGGATTTGCGATGTTTCCATCGCCCGCGAAAGATCGCTGCTGTAACAAACGGCGTTTTTCAAACGGCTTAAGCGCCCGGCCAGCAACCCGGCCTGTCGGCGCCCCTTGTCGTTCAAGGGAATATCCGACTGCCCCATAACCAGCCCCTGGAAGTTCCAGTCGGTCTCTCCATGTCGCACGAAATAAAAAGTTTTCAAGGATTCGGCTTTCTTAAAATTTGGGAAAGCTTATGCTTGATGCCTTTAAAGCCAAGAAAATCAAACTTTATGTATAAACTTGTTCTCATTCGACACGGGGAAAGCACCTGGAATAAGGAAAACCGGTTCACCGGTTGGACCGATGTGGATCTTTCCGAAAAAGGAATGGCCGAAGCCCGGAAGGGCGGCGTCCAGCTCAAAAAAGACGGCTATGTGTTTGATATCGCCTATGTTTCAGTCCTCAAGCGCGCAATCAAAACGCTAAACCTGGTCCTGGACGAGATGGATCTGCTCTGGATTCCGGTCCAGAAATCCTGGCGCCTGAACGAGCGCCATTACGGCGCGTTGCAGGGTCTCGACAAGTCGGAAACCGCCGCCAAGCACGGCGAACAGCAGGTCAAAATCTGGCGCCGGGCCTACGACATCGCGCCGCCTCCGCTGGAAAAAACCGATCCGCGCTATCCCGGCAAGGACCCCCGCTACAAAGACTTGAGCGAAAAGGAACTGCCGTTGACCGAATGCCTGAAGGACACCGTGGACCGGTTTTTGCCGTTCTGGCATGAGACGCTGGCCCCGGCCGTCAAGTCGGGCAAGCGGGTGCTCGTGGCCGCGCACGGCAACAGCCTGCGCGCATTGGTGAAGTACCTCGACAACATTTCCGACCAGGACATCCTGGAATTGAACATTCCGACTGGCATGCCGCTGGTGTATGAACTCGATGCCAACCTGAAGCCCATCAAACATTATTATGTGGGCGACCCGGAAGAAGTGGCGAAAGCCATGGCGGCAGTCGCAGCCCAAGGGAAAGCGAAATAGCTTATCAGGCAGGATTTAACGCCCTAGTGGTCTATGCGCCGTCAAGGTTCGCCAATGCGGACCCTGACAAAGCGCTTGTCGGTGTTTGCAACACCGTCCGTAATCGTCACACGCTCAAAATGGTTGCCGGCCAGGAACAGAGCATAGTGAAATATCATAGACTTTTCACATTCTGAAAAGTCCACTTGCGCTAACTCCGTCAAAGTCAAGAAGCCTGCTCGCGATGACTATCGGAGTTCACTCGCGACGGATGTCGGAGTTGACCCCACTCTCTTATCACGCACGCCTCCCGTGCTGACCGTCAACTCTCGCGCACTACCAAGATGATCGCGGGTGTAAAATAATTTGTCTGCCGGTGCTGTTGCGCCCGGGATTTGCTCACCCTGATTATAATACCGCACAGTCACACTATTCGAGGTATCCCGCTCTTCTGCAGGCTGGCTGCGGTTCGACCAAATGAAAATTTTTGGCTCTTCGCTGTTTTTCACTTTTTTCAGTTTCAGTCTGCGCTAAAGATCTGTATGTCTGGTGCTATTCTGTGTACGTTCGAAATGCCTTGCGAATTAGGCACAATGCCACCAGGCACGACAACCACCCCTACTCTCATACCTCCCCAACCCAGTATAACGCCGATGATGCGCCTACTTGTATTCACCAACAAATATGTCTGAGGAAGGCAAACTATCATAGCCTTGTACCACGCGAGTGCTGGAGGGGGAGGTATTTCGGGGGCTGCAATGCAAGGGAAGAACCCAGGATACAGGATGCTGTCGACTTGAACTTCTCGGTTATGTTGAACAGCAAGTACAACTGAGGCCCAAGAACGCAGGGCTGTCACAGCGGCTGGTTGGCTCAGTTCATCCGCGAGATCCTCCACGTTTTGTTCAACCATTACCGACTTGCCAAGAGCTTGACGTACCACACGCCCAGGTATGGATCGCTTGAGAGCAAATGGACCTTGTGAAACAGTGTATGCGGTCCAAGTTAAACATACAGCAATTACAACAATGAGAGAATATTTATAATGCTTTTCATATTCACGTAACACCGTTAGCGTTCATTCTGAGAACGGAGGGGTCAGGAGTCATTTCTTAACAGACCCCTTTCCCGGCACGTTAACCACAGCGCAATGCCTCCTCTCCCAATGTCGTCAGCAACAACTCCCGATCAGGGTTCGATCTGAAGATGTCCTCGCACCGATCTCTGCGCGCCATCACATGGTAAAACGCGCTGATAAACTCAATCCTTACCTGCCTGGCCATCTCTCTTTTCTAGGCGCTCATAGCGTTTTGTCAAGATTTGACTCTGGACCCGAATGGCACTAACTTAAGCCAACGGCATCCTTGACTTACAATGACTTACGCATAGGGATACAATGACTTACGCACGCATAGTAGAAAGGGGTCAGTCGTCTTTTCTTGACAGATTTTTTTCCGCCCAAGCTGGCAAGGATTGATCCGGATGCTTTGTTTTCCATCGTGTGATGACTTGGCTCACATTGGCCG
>JAQTNW010000066.1 GCA_028713655.1 Candidatus Methylacidiphilales bacterium
CAGGGCGAAGTGTTGTTAAAAGATATTATTAAACACGATGAGAAACCAGGTGATTTGGCATTTCTTCTGATGCATCTGAAGTACAGGAAAACACAGGAAGAATATGATGTGTTGAAGAGTCTGCTGAAAGAGAGAAACTCAGAGGAGATTGTGGTTATACCTGTGATGCATGCGCTTACGCACTTTCAAAATTCCAAATGCGAAGATGCTGCTGTCGACACGCTGATTGAATACGCAACCATTGAGGAAGAACCTGATAAATATCCCAAAATTGACCAGTTTGGTCGGGCGCTCAGATATAAAACCGTTTCATTGGGTATTCTTTCACAATTTAATACTCCAAAGGCCTACAATTACTTTAGCCCGGATGTTTCACACGCTTCTAAAAACCTCAGCAAAGTGTCCTGCTCCAAAGTCTGGCAGGAACTGGGGTGCAGGAACATCCGGGTTACATAGCCTGCATAGGCCCAGTACGTATCTTTCCGCTGTTACGTCCCGGCGCTAACAGGTTGACCATTGAAATGAGTATGAAATATGCAGGTTAGATCAAAAATTATTACGGCGCCTAAAAGAGATGAAAAACTCGCGCTATTGCGGTGTCTTTACTATGGCAATAAAGACATGTATTCGAAGCTGAAGGGGGATGGTGAATTTAAAAAATTGGGACTGGTTGATTGGTTGGGCCGAATCAAGAATTAGCGCGAACATCTTTTGGTAAAAGAAAAAGATGGAGAGGATCTGTAGGACCCGGTTCAAAGTCGTACTTCAGATACCATGCCCGTGCGCCTTCATCTTTGGCATGAACCAGCAGGGCCCGAATACCCGCAATGTCCGCAGCTTGAACAGTGCGTAAAAGGGCGTCTTTTAGCAATCCCTTGCCGATGCCGGTTCTTTGTTCGGAGCGGTCAACAGCCAGGCGGGCGAGTAACATGACGGGAACAGGATGCCGCGGAAGGCCCTTGCTTACTCGTTGAGGAGCTGTTTCGAACATAACAGAACCCACGGCCAAACTGTAATATCCGACGACCCGCAGACCACGGCAAGCCACATAGGTCATGGAACTTCCGTTTCGTTGGTTGAGCAGGGCAAAGCGTTTTAAAAAACAATTAAGGGGTTCCTTACCGCAATCAAAACTGTCTGTCTCATGGGTGGGCAGGAGTTTCTCAATGGGACGCATAGGTTCGGAAGCGGAGGACACAGACAATCCTAATCAAAAACGCCTTTACTCGTCAGAAGCTCTTTAAGCCGGGGTTTGCACTTTACCGGGCGATCCAAAATGGACTGAAATTTCTTCCATTGTTGGCTGTCCAAAGTAAATAAACGGCGATCGGCCAATGCCTGCTCCGCCGCTGCCAACCCATTTTCGATGAGGTAATCGCTCAAATTTTTATGGCTGGCGCGGGCAGCCTCTTGCAGGATGTGCTTGACCGACGCATTGGCGCGGATATCAATTCGTTCGGTCTTCTGGCGTACAGCCACTGGCATAAAATGGATCTCCTATTTACATTTCACACCATACACACAATGGCCGTACAGTTCAAGCCCTACATTGAAGCAATTCATTGCACCGAGAATCCGGTGGTTTTGTTATCCGACATGGCGCGACCGGCGAGATAGCCGGTTGTCCAGGCGTTTTGGAAATTAAAGCCGCCGGTGATTCCATCGATGTCCAAAATTTCACCGGCAAAGTATAGCCCGGGGCAAATGCGGCTTTGCATGGTCTTGAAATCCACTTCCTTCAGTGAAATTCCGCCGCAAGTCACAAACTCCTCCTTGTTCAAACTCTTGCCCAGGACCTGAAATTCCGAGCCTGACAATTCACATATCAGCGCCTGCAGTTCTTCCCGCTTCAGTTCGGACCATTTCCGCTCCTCTGGAATACCGGCATGAATCGCCAGCCGCGCCCAAAGTCGTTGCGGAATTTGAAATGCGGACCCAAGACCGACGGCTCTGCCGCCCTGGCGAAGTCTGTGTTGCTGTAATCGCTTTTCGATTTCAACCGGCTTGAGTCCTGCGGCCCAATGGATCTTCACGGCAAATTTATAATCCAGATCATGCAGCTCACGCGCGGCCCATGCTGAAAGTTTCAAGACAGCAGGGCCGCTCAAACCCCAATGCGTAATCAAGACCGGCCCGGCAACTTTTGCTTTGTTCCCATCGAATGAAACCACAGCATCCGAAACCGAGACCCCGGCCAGATATTTCAGACGCGCATCCTCGATTTGAAACGTGAAAAGCGATGGCACTCCGGGATTCAGCGCGTGTCCCAGCGAGGCAGCGACTTCGCCCCCCTTTGGCGCTCGAATCCCTCCTGTTGCGAGCAGAAGACAATCGCAGTCCAATGTTTCCTGGTTTGAAAGTTCAAGATGAAAACCGCCGTCAGTTTTCCGTGTGACCGTGTGCAACTCGCAATTCGTGCGTACAGAAATTCCGTATTTGCGCGCCTGTTCCAGCAGGCAATCGATCACCGTCTGCGATGAATCGGTGATGGGAAACATGCGTCCGTCTTTTTCGGTTTTGAGCCTGACTCCATGTTCCTCAAACCACGCCACGGTGTCGGACGCCTGCCAGCGGCTGAAAGGCCCGATCAGCTCGCGATGTCCGCGGGGATAATTTTCAACCAGCAGTTTTGGCTCAAAACAGTGGTGAGTTACATTGCAACGCCCGCCTCCCGAGATTTTAACTTTCGTCAGGACATGGGCGGTGGCTTCAAGGATGGTGATCTGCGTCCCGGGATTATGCTCCGCGCAAATAATGGCGGCAAAAAAGCCGGCTGCCCCGCCTCCTGCAACAACCATATGCCTGGTGGGATTCATGGTTCTAAGCGGAGGTCATTCGATTGGATATGTTGTGTGATGTTGCAAAACGCGACAGCGTTCCGCCGCGGCGGACGAGGAGTCCCGCTATTGGGCGGGCGACGTGGCAATCCAGAGATGCATGGATCGCCACGGCCCAGAATGGGCCTCGCGATGACGAAGGCTGTATCCATATCTGGTGGGACTCATGCCTTGAGCCGGACGAAAAACTTTTTGCCCGCCTGGAGGACGGCTCCGCTTTTCACCGTGATTCGTGCCTGGACATCCCCGATCTTTTCGCCATCGATCTTGACCGCGCCTTGCTGCACCAGCCTACGCGCCTCTGCGCCGCTCGGGGTGGCCTTGAGTTCCTGGAGCAGTTTCAGGATGCCGATCGGATTCTCGCTCGGCGTTGCTTCCGGCAGGTCCGCCGCGTTCAAATCCTTCTTTGAAAATTTCAGCTCAAAATCGGCCCGCGCGGCGCGCCCGGCGTCGGCGCTGTGAAAACGCGCGGTGATCGCCTCCGCGAGCTGCTTTTTGGCTTCCATGGGATGCGCGGCGGGGTTCTGTTGCCGTCCCAGCAAAATCGGATACCAACGGGTCATCAGCTCATCACTGATACTCATGACTTTTCCAAAGATGTCAGCCGGAGGTTCCGTAACGCCGATGTAGTTCCCGAGGGATTTGCTCATTTTTTCCGCGCCGTCTGTGCCTTCGAGGATTGGAAGCGTCATGACAACCTGGGGAGGCTGGCCTTCCTGCTCCTGCAGGTCGCGTCCGGTCAAAAGATTGAATAACTGATCGCTGCCACCAAGCTCCACATCGGCCTTGATCATGACGGAATCCCAGCCTTGCAGGATGGGATATTGGATTTCATGCATCATCACATCCACGCCATCGGCCATGCGTTCCTTGAAGTCGCGGCGTTGCAGCATTTGCGCGATTGTTTTCCGGCGCAGAAGCTGCAGCGATTCCATGAGCGACATCTTGTCGAACCACGTGCCGTTCCAAACCACCTCGGTTTTGTCTCGATCCAGGACATGGAACGCCTGCGCCTCATAGGTCTTGGCATTTTCGCGGATTTGCTCCATGGAAAGCACGGGGCGGGTCGTGTTTCGTCCGGTGGGGTCGCCGATGCGTGCGGTGAAATCGCCGATGATGAGGACAGCGGTGTGGCCGAGGTCCTGGAACTGGCGGAGCTTGAGCAAAGGCACGGTATGGCCCAGATGGATATCGGGCGAAGTGGGGTCCACACCGAACTTGACCCGGAGCTTGCGCCCCAATTTCAACTTGGCCTCCAGTTCCGGTCGGGAATGAATTTCACTCAGACCGGAAACGAGAAGTTCCAACTGTTCCTGTACCGAACTTGCCATAATGAAAGATACTAGAGGGAAGGGGCGGCGACAGTAAAACCCTTTTACGCTGAGATCTGTCCGGCGAACTTTGCGCCGTCGCCTCGGGCTACTGAATAATGTCCGACGGTTGGGAGGATCTTATTGACCCCGTTTACATCACATCTGGCATGCGCGGGCCACCATGTCGGCAGGATTAAATAGCACAACATCAATGGGAAACTGGATAATTCGCTGCAGCAACAGTTATTAGAAAGCGTAAGCCTGAATTTTTTGTAGCTATTACAATTAAACGACAATCCTATGAAGCCTTTGCGCCTAAAATATTCTCTGTGAATAACATTTCATTCTTTTTGTTAAATTAGTTGCCTAAATACGGTTATTAGGTAGTCAGACAAAGACATATGTTTGGGGGATTTCTATTTTATGAAAATCTGCTGCCGTAATATTTTGATGCCTGTACTGCTTGTTTTGGCAAGCTTTTCCAGGTTATCTGCCCAAGCCGTGGAAAATTGGGCTTCTCAAGATGTGGGGTCGCCTTCCATCACCGGGTCCACTTCCTATAACCAGGCTACGGACACATTCACCATTCAGGGTTCAGGCAACCAGATTGATGGCGTAACGGATAGCTTTCAATTCGCCTATTTGACGTTGGTGGGGAATGTGGAAATTACCACCCGTGTGGTTTCACAGACCAATACCAGCGGTTATGCCAATGCCGGTGTGATGATCCGTGAATCCTTGGCGGCCAATGCCACCTATGCAATGGTATCAGCCAATGTAAGATGAAGAACATTCAAGTCATAGCGACGGCAACACGACAACGAACAACGGCCAGACGTACACCTGGGACGCCAGGAACCAGTTGATTAAGATTGCCTATGCGGACAACTCGACCACAGAATTCAGTTATGACGGCCTCGGGAGGAGGGTGCAGATTGTGGAAAAGGACAACACAGCGACCGTGACCAGCACGAAAAATTTCATCTGGTGCGGAATGAAAATCTGCGAGGAGCGGGATGCGAGCAACACCGTAACGAAACGCTTTTACGGCCAGGGTGAACAGATGACTGGAGCCAATTATTTTTATACGCGAGATCATCTGGGAAGTGTACGGGAGTTGACAGACAGCACCACTGCGGTCCGGGCTAGGTATGGGTATGATCCGTATGGCAGAACAACCAAGCTCAGCGGCGATCAGGATGCAGATTTCGGGTACACCGGGCATTATCAGCATCAAAAGAGCGGCCTGACCCTGGCACCTTACCGCATCTACGACGCCAATCTGGGCAGATGGCTATCCAGGGATCCGATTGAAGAAAGGGGAGGAATCAATTTGTATGGATATTGTCAAAACGACTCTGTTAACTATGTTGATCCTGACGGGAAACTCTTAGGAGCTGCTGGGCTTGGCCTTGCGATTGGAACTGTCTTAGTTACAGGCTACGCTTTTTATGCAAATTATAAAGCGGCAAATGAGCCAGGAACGTACGCATCCACGATTTCAGGAACACCTATAACTATGCACAGTGATTGTTATAACAATCTATCAGGGGCCGGTAAAAGAATAATAGACAGACACGAAGCAGTACATCAGCACCAGTCATTTTTAAATTGGAAAGGGAAAAGTGAAGCTGAAAGGGAAATCCCTGCTTATCAAGAACAGATTCGTGCTGCGGACGAAGAGTTAAATCGTCCTGGAAATTCATCTAATGATATTCAGGATGCAAAATCACTTAAAAACGAAGCGGAAGCAAACATTGCACAATACGAGTTGCAAAGCGGATTGCCATAAGGATGAAATTTAAAATGCCAAGTAAGATGGAAGTTGTCGTTTGCATATTGACAACCAGTATTGTCACAATAATAGGTTGCTATTTTGTAAAACGAGCCATTAACCCACATCGTCAAATGCCTAGACAGGAAAGGGTGGAGAAAGTCAGGTGAGACTTTAAATGGGGTCAACTCCACCTCCAATATTTCCTACAGCTATGACCCGAACTACTCCCGCCTGGCCAGTGTGCAAAACGGCTGGGGCACCGTCACCTACACCTATAATCCCTACATCACCGACCCGCTTGGCACTCCGGTTCTGGGCGCAGGCCGCTTGCAGACTGTCAGTAATTCGGTTCTGGCCAATTCCGACATCACCTACACCTACGACGAACTGGGCCGGGTTGCCGGACGCTCCATCAACGGCTCCGACAATTCCATTGGCTGGACTTACGATGCCATGGGCCGTGTGACCAACGTAAGTAATCCCCTGGGTGCTTTCACTTACAACTATGTTGATCCCACTTATGGCACCACGCGCCTGAGTTCGGTGGCTTATCCCAATGGCCAGACAGTCAACTACACCTGGCTCAACAACGCCGGAGACCAGCGTCTGCAAAGCATCACCAATCTGGATGGCTCATCCGCTACCCTTTCCTCATTCATCCACGCCTACGATGCCTCCGGACGCATGACCCAGTGGACCCAGCAGGCCGGTTCGGCGGCCCCGCAGCGCTACGATTTTGGCTATGATGCCGCCGATCAGGTGGTGGCGGCCACGCTGAAAGATCCGTCCAGCGGCGCGATTCTCAAGCAGTATTACTACGGCTATGATGCGGCGGGCAACCGGCTTAACGAACAAATCGACAGCAACATCAACCAATTTACCTATAACAACGTTAACCAGATTAGCTCCAATCCCTCGGGCGGCCCGGTGCGCTTTCAGGGCACCATCAGCGAGCCGGGCACAGTGTCGGTCAACGGATCACCCGCCACCATGGCCACCTCGACCAGCTTTGTGGCCAACCCGACTCTGAGTAATGGAACCAACACAGTCACCGTCAGCGCCACTGATGGCAGCAACAATACCCGGACCAACACGTATCAGGTGACCGTCACCGGAGCAGGGGCTACGGCGCCGACGTACGATAGCGACGGCAACACGACAACGAACAACGGCCAGACGTACACCTGGGACGCCAGGAACCAGTTGATTAAGATTGCCTATGCGGACAGCTCGACCACAGAATTCACTTATGACGGCTTGGGAAGAAGAGTGCAGATCGTGGAAAAGGACAACACAGCGACCGTGACTTCGACGAAACAATTTGTCTGGTGCGGAATGGAGATGTGCGAGGAGCGGGACGCAAGCAACACCGTGACCAAACGCTTTTACAGCCAGGGCGAGCAGATGGCCGGAATCAATTATTATTATACGCGCGATCATTTGGGGTCGGTCCGGGAGTTGACCAACGCGTCGGGGTCGGTTCAATCCGCCTACGACTATGATCCTTATGGACGACAGCAGACCGGTCTGCCCGCAGGCGCAAAACTCTGGCTTAAAGCCGATGCCGGTGTTACGAAGGATGCCAATAACAACGTCAGCGCCTGGGCCGACCAGAGCGGAAACAACAATAATTGCAGCCAAAACACCGCAACGGCGCAACCCATGTGGGTGGCAAATACGTTGAATGGGCTGCCTGTCGTCCGCTTTAACGGCTCTCCGGACATACTTGTCGGGACGACGAATTTTAATCCCGGCAGTTCGGACTATACCATGTTTTGTGTTCACGAACGCAGCACCCCGGCTTATGGCAGCGCGCCCTTCAGTTTTGCCGTGAACCTGAACCCCGTTGATTCCGGCGCTCCTTTGATGAGTTGGATTAACACAAGCAATTACTTTGGCACGACCAATACCTTCAATGGCTGGGGGGATGCCAAATGGGTGGATTTAAGCTTGGAAGCGGCTAGTTACCACTTGAGCATGATTTCCCGCAAGGGCGGAACCCAGGGGAATGGAGGCGAACTGACCATTCGTTCCATGGCCGATGGCCCCTTGTATCAGACCAAGGCCACCCAAACATGGACCAGCACGACCAGCGGTCAGTACATCGTGGGTTGCCACAATCCGGATCCAAATTATCCCACACACCATCTGATTGGCGATGTGGCCGAGGTCATTGTCTATGACCGCGCCTTGACTCCGGCTGAGCGGACGCGGGTGGAAAACTATCTGGCTGAAAAGTACAACCGGCACGACATGCAGTCGGATTTCAGGTACACGGGCCATTATTACCATGAAAAGAGCGGCCTGACCCTGGCTCCCTACCGCGCCTACGACGCCAACCTGGGCCGATGGCTATCCAGAGATCCCATCGAGGAAGAAGGAGGGATCAATCTGTACGGGTATGTTGCTAATAATCCGTTAAGATGGATTGATCCTTTCGGTTTACAATTTGGTCCGATGCCATTTCCTGGTAGTCCTACGTTTAATGCCCAGATGCAGCAGCAAGAGAAAATCGCACAAGACACAAAAGCTTTTGTAGAAGCCGGCAAAAATGCAGCCATAATAACGTCGGCTGTACCTCTAGTTCCCCTAGCGGTTGCTGCTGCAGTAGAAGGCGGGCCTGTGGTTGGAGCTGCAGTTAGGCCATGTGCAACAAAAGCTGTTCTAAATGTCGCAAATAAGGCCTTAGCTAATCCTGTGAAAGTTATCGCTGGCGCCGAAACGGTTGCGGCGGCGGTAGATCCAAATCCACCAACAGGCAATGCTTCTCTACACGAGATGATTGGCAGCGCAATAGGCAATGCGGCTAAAGCAGTATGGGGTTGGATAACTGGAAAGTAATCACGAAATGTTTTGGTGGCGTTTAAGTGGTTGGTTAATGATCCTTTTTGGAGGCGTCTGCGCCGTTGAAGGTATTGCCGGGAAAATTACTTCCGCATCAATTTATGGAGTACAAGCCCGTATTTACGGAATAGCTATGATGCTTTTAGGTATCTACATTTTATCTATTATAAGAAATCGCAAAGACGATAAATCTAAGTAAGGTTCATCTTTCAATTTTCGATATATGATGACGTTTATTGATATTTACATATTGATTATTGGATTTTTTTATCCACTCTTGAATGGTTTCTTGGCTGTAATTTTGTTCTTAGGCCATAGAAGGCGAAATTTACCTAGCTTGCAAATTTTATGCTTTTCAAGTGCCGCTTTTGCTTCGTGTGGCATCGTATATGCAGTGACACGATTGTCGTTCTATCATTTCTTTCTCCTTCCTGAGCATGTATTGAAATTTTTGTTTATTTTAGCAATGCCGTTTGAATTGGCTGGAATGATTTTATCTGTAGTTGGAATTTCAATGCTTTGCTTCATGCGCCGCGAGTGAGAAGGTCGAAATGTGTAGGGTCGAATAATGTGACGATACGGTATTATAATCAAGGCAAGCAAATCCCGGGCGCAACAACACCGGCAGACAAATTATTCTACGCCCGTGACCATTTGAGCAGTGTGCGGGAGTTGACCGACAGCACCGGAACCGTTCGAGCGCGCTATGAATTTGATCCCTGGGGCAGGAGAACGAAACTTTCCGGAGACCTCGACACGGTTGCGTCCCATACTGGACACTTCGCTAACGCCAAGAGCGGGTTATATCTGACTTTGAATCGTCAGTATGATCCTGAGTTGGGCCGATGGCTATCCAGGGATCCGATCGAGGAAGAGGGAGGGATCAATCTATATGCGTATGTCGCCAATGACCCCTTCCGATATCGAGATCCATTCGGATTGGCCCCAGGCGATTGGTGGGATATAAGGACGCCTTTTTACAATGAAAATAGAGCAATGGAATATGCAGAATCTATGCGTGGAAAAGGAGGTAATGATTCAGATCATCATGCGATTGCTGTCAGGGAATTTGCGCATAATATGGAATGTTCTTATGGAAAAGCTGTTGGCTGAAGGAAACAATTTAGATTTGGGACTAGATACTGGAGCTGCACATACTACAATCCCTCTTTTTAGTGGTTCAAAACCTGTTACTACACCTAAGCCTATATTTGGGGCTGGAGAAGGTGCCACACTCTCAATCGGAACTACCTATAACTTCTAATGAAAAATATTCTTGACTATAAATGGTTGCTACTTCGCGGATGCGCGCTTCTTCTTACGACATTGGGATTAAGCGTGTATCCTCGTAAAGAGTCAAATGTGGATTGGTGGGCAGCAGGTCTAATCAGCTTGGTTTTCTCTCTAGTATTGTTTATATGGTTAACATCAGTCCGATCACGTTCCTACATGGAATGGTCTCGACCATACGATTTAAATACCCCTTTCTTTCCTATGAATAAATATCCATTAAGATATTGGTTTGTTGTTTCAATCTCTGCGGTCGGAGCTGGTTTGGTATCAATTTTTTTAGATGTCTTATCTAATGGAGGAAATAAAGCCGTGGGGGGCACGTTTTTTATTTTGGGATTGGCGATATCCTTTACGATTAGGGTGTGGATACATATTTTTCGTCACTATGAAATGTAAACTCTCAATTATCAACGCTGGTGGGCATGGAAGAGCGTGCGTAGGATCGGTGGATGCCCGCCGTCAGGCAGATTGGCCTGACCCCCTGAAACGGGACGCTTTGAAAATGTAGTTCTGATCCTGTAGAAGGGACGGAACAAATGAAGAAGAGCAAATTCAGCGAAGAACAAATGGTGGGGATCCTGCGTGAAGGTCAGGGCGGGATGGCGATCAAAACAGAGGCTTACCGCTTGAGCATGCGCTGTCGCAAGCAGATTGAACACCTCTTTGGAGAAGCCAAGGAGCAGATGGGATTGCGGCGGGCGCGTCTGCGGGGAAAGGTGAATGTGTTGGAGCAATGCTTAATGACGGCCACGGCCCAAAATATCAAACGTCTGGTCAAGGCGCTGGAGCGGATGCCTGGAGCAGCAATAACTGCAGTTCAAAATCAAGCCCAACAGTCAGCCGACTTTTTTGCGCGCCAATTGAACCTTTTATTTATCGAAATCAGTCGAGCAACCTTCAGATGCATTCCATGTGCAACCTAACACCCCTTTTTCAACAGCCTCTTGAGAGTTGACCC
>JAQTNW010000067.1 GCA_028713655.1 Candidatus Methylacidiphilales bacterium
TTGTCCCAGACCAGCTTGCCATTGGTTTTGCCTTCGGTCCCAACGGGGCCCAAAATGACCACATCGCCTTCCACCTGCCCCAGCATTTTTTTGAGCAGCGTATTTTCGGCCTTTAACGCAAGATAGTCCGTCCCATAGCCAGCGCTTGTAGCCTGCGATGACAGCATGCTGTGTTTTTGGCCCTTCATATACAAATATCCTGCAAGCAGCGCTCCAATCACCAGAAGCACCGCGACAATTTTGATGTTATTTATTCCCATTGCCATACGAGACGACCTTTCTGTTCAATCAATTTCCATAGACACGGCCCCAGTGGACATCGAGCCTGTTTTTCAAATACAAACTCAGGGCCTTGACCAGGCACTTTGATTCCGCGGCCTTGCCGCGATTTGAAATGGAGTGCAAAGGCTCGTTTGGTTTTGCCTGGAAGGCTTCCTGCCAGATGATCGGCCCCTGGTCGAGATCCGGCGTCACGAAATGGGCCGTCACCCCGACGATTCGCACGCCTTTTTCATAGGCCTGACGGTAGGCGGAGGCGCCCGGGAATGCGGGCAAAAGCGAGGGATGGATGTTGATGATCTTGTTCTTCCAACGCCATACAAAGTCGGGTGAAAGGATCTTCATGAAACGCGCCAACACAATGAAATCGATCTTCTCCTTTTCAAGAATCTGCAGCGTCCTGTGTTCCGCCTGGCTTCTTTCACTGTAATCCACCCGGTAAAACGGCAGGCCGTATTTTCGGGCCACGGGTTTCAAATCCGCACGGTTTCCCAATACCAGGACCGGGTCGGCCTGGATGGTTTTGTTTTTTACCGCCTCCAGCACTGCTTCCAGCACATGTGGCTCTTTCGTCACAAACAACGCCATGCGCTGGCGTTCGCGCCGTGGCGCGACGTCCAGTTTCAATTCCATTTTGAGCCGCCGCGCCAGTTGCTGCAGCCCGCTGCGGACCACCGGGATCTGCTCGCTGAAAAGCGGGGACGCCCATGATGCCTGCAACGTCATGCTGAACTGGCCGCGCGACACCTGTTCCTCAAGGGCCTCGATGTTGGCCTTGTGCTGGAAAAGGAATTGCGTGACTGCGGCAATTGCGCCGGACCTGTCCTTTCCTATCAATGTTATAGCGGCAAATGTCTTCATAAAAGGCTTCAGGGGCTTAATTTCCGCTGTAACGGCACCAGGCCCCGGGTGTTTCCCACAAGGCCACCTCGCTCAGACCCGCGAGTTTGCCCTTCAACCTTTCCCAAAGCCAGACACAGAGCATCTCCAAAGTGGGATTTTCAAGGCCGGGTATTTCGTTCAGATAGGAATGGTCCAATTGTTCCAGCAGCGGCTGCAACACTTCCTTGATTTTTGCGTGGTCGTAGAGAAGCCCCGTTTTGGGGTCGATTTCCCCCTTTACCGAAACTTGCAGCCGGAACGTGTGGCCGTGCAAACGCCGGCATTTGTGGCCTTCCGGGAAAATGGTCAGCGCCTGGGCCGCATCAAACGTAAACTCGCGTGTCAATGTTACTTGCATTCGTCTATTTGACAGAAAAAAACGGCGCTTGTGAAGCGAATCCGCAAGAATCAAGGCGCCGCCTGAGCAAGCAACGGAATATGCCCGATCAGCGGAAGGAATTTTTCCTCCATGAACTCAGGCGTCATGCGGGGATCCTTGGCGACAGCCAGCAATTCCAGCCAGGCGCGGGTGTTCCACAAGTCGCGCCGCTCAACCATGGGGTTGCCGCTGTACCCCAATCCGTATATTTTTGCCATTTGATTGGCCAAGGCTACGGCGCTGGCGACCAGCCCAGTCTTTTTTTCAAGGTCCCCATGGCTTGAGGCCGCCTGGCGGATATTGGCGTCAAAACCATTGCGCGACAGCCACTGCTCTCCGGCCTCGTGATGATCCATCTGCATCAGTTTTTTCTCCTGCGTCGCGAGAATGCAATCCTGATCAATGGCCGCCCGCATGGCGCAGTAGTAGGGATACGGCGCCACCTCTCCCAGGATAAACTTGCCGATATCATGCGCCAACCCCGCAAAATAGGCCTGCGTACGCGCCTTCAGAACCGAATGGTGCATGATCGATGTCAGGTGCTTGCCGGCGGGTTGCCAGCCCTTGTCCGGAATAAAATCACCGGAAATCACGGCGAGCAGGCAGTCCGCGATGATGCCGGTGTTGATGCTATGCTGCCAAAGGCCGTGCCACTGGAAGTCAGACGGCGGTTTGAAATCGTTCCGCATCATCAGGCTGGTGAGGATCAACTGGGAGGAAAGCCTTGTTCCCAAGGCGCGGATGGATTTGCGGCGGTTGGTTGCGGAGTCCGGCGATGCCGAAAACGGGGTGCGGGCCAGCTTTTGCAAAAAGTCGTCCATCTCCGGAAGCAGCGTCAGGGCCTCCGCCAGGTCCCCCACCTCGCTTTCCCTCGCGGCTTCAATTTCCTTCAATGGCTTGAGCAGGGCTGTTACCGCCAGCGGACGAACAGGCTTTTCAATGGCGATCTCGATTTCCTTCAGCGTCCTCTGGCTGCCGTGGTCCAGCGCGCTGATTGTCCACGAAGCGCAGCGGACGGACAAGAGGCCATAGGCAAACTCCCGGGGTTCCGAAGCGCGGATGGGAACATGGATTTTTTTCACCACGGGCGCGGCCTCTTCACTGCTGTAACGCAGGGCGAGACGGTCCACATTCGCAACGGCATGCCGCAGTTCTTCGTAGTTCTGGTACCTGTCCGCAGGATTCTTTTGCGTCATTTTATCCAGCAGCGTGATCCATCCTGGCGACAACCCCGCCGCAGCCGCAGCCTGGTGCGGGAAGGGACGGTCCAGATGCGCCTGGACCAGTTCGCTGACCGATTCGCTGTCGTACAGAAACGACGTGGTCATGAGATGGTAAATCGTCGCGCCTAACGAATAAATATCGCTTCTCTGGTCGGTCTCCTGCTGCAGGATCTGTTCGGGGCACATGTAGGCCGGCGTGCCGAAGCACTCGTCGTCGTTCGCCATCAGGCCCCCGCCCATGCTCCGCGCAAGGCCGAAGTCCGTCAGCAAAATCACGCCGCTGTTGTCCACCAGGAAATTCGAGGGCTTGATGTCCAGGTGGATCACCTTGTGCTGGAAGGCCCAGTCCAGGGCATCAATAGCCTGGTTCATCACCCAGGTCGCCTGGTCCGCGTTCATTTTAACGGTGCCCTCCACCCAGTCATCCAATGTGGAGCCGGTGATGAACGGCATGACAAAATAATGCAGCTCCCCCTCATGGCCGACGAAATAAACCGGCACAATGTTCGGATGCCGCAGTGCGGCGATATTTTGGGCCTCAAGGTCGAAGGCCTTTAATTTTTCGGGATCCTCGGCAAATTCCACCTTCAATACCTTGATGGCGACTTCCCGCGACAGGCTGGCTTCGAAGCCCTTGAAAACATGGCCCATCCCGCCCTCCGCAACATGTTCGATGATGGTGTAGTGGCCCAGTTGCGCATTGGGAACCAAATCCTCCAGTTTATTCGCCAAAATCATAGTTGATGCTCAAGCCGCCTGATCCTGTACCGGCATGTCTAACCTAGAATTTTTTAGGCCTTAGGCAACTTTCATTCTTCCATACTTCAGCCTACCCCCGATTCCCTTGCGCAGCGATGGTTTGCAGTGAAATCTATTCAAAAATAGGTTGGAGTTCTCCCAGTTTGCATTAAATTCGGCCCCCGATGCAACTTGAGATTCCACCCGGTGAATTTGACGGCTATATCTTTGACTGCGACGGCACCCTGGCCGATACAATGCCCGCCCATTATGTCGCATGGCAGCAAGCCCTGCGGGAATCCGGCGCCCCTTTTGAGTTTACCGAGGATCTGTTCTACAGCCTCGGAGGCGTCCCAACCCCCCGCATCGTTACGCTCTTGAACGATAAATATAAAACCAACCTCAATCCGGAAACGGTTTCCCGGCACAAGGAGGAACTCTTTATGCAAAATCTGCATCAGGTCACTCCCATTGAACCCGTGGTGTGCTTCGCCCGCACAATCAGCCAAACCCATCCCGTGGCCGTCGCCTCCGGCGGATTCAAGCGCGTGGTCAATCGCACGCTCGAACTCGTTGGATTGGGCGGTGTGTTTCCAATTATTGTGGCGGCCGAGGATGTCGAACACGGAAAACCCGCGCCCGACCTGTTCCTGCTCGCCGCCCGGCTGATGCGGGTGGCGCCGGAAAAATGCCTCGTCTTCGAGGATGGCGAGGCCGGCCTTCAGGCTGCGGCCAAAGCCGGCATGCAAACCGTCTTTATATCCTCACGCCGCTGATTTCCCGCAGATCGAGCGGTATAGGCCCTGCATCCGGCGACAGATTGCCGCCACCTCCTTGCGCAATTCCAGCGGCGCCAGCACTTCCGCATGATCCCCCCAACTCAGCACCCAGCGCTCAACCTCCTGCAAACTGCCCAAAACCAGCGACAGGCAGATTTCCCCATCCTTCAACTCCCGTATTTTCTGGGATGAATGCCAGATGCGTTCGCGCACGAGTTGCGCGGCGAAGGCGTCAAAACGAATCCGGACCGTCTGTTTTTTCCCGCCGCTGAAAATCCCGAAGCTGTCGGATAAAAACTCCGACGGCGAGAAATTGTCAGGCCGTTCAAACTCCTCCGCGCCCGCGCGCAGGTTGCGCATGCGGGGCAGCGCGAAGGTACGGATGCCCTCCCTCCCCTCGTCATAGCCGAACAAATACCACTGGCTGTCAACGCAAGCCAGATGATAGGGCCGCACCTTCCTCGTTTCATGCGCTTTTCCGCGCAGCTTCCTGTATTCAAACGTGACCTTGCGCGATTGCCTCAGGGCCTGGCTCAAGGCGGAGAAAAGTTCGAGATCCCCCACCGGAGTCCCCAGCGTTTTAAATGAAAAATAGGATTCCCAGCTTCCCGCCTGCACCGAAACCCTGTCCGGCAGGCTTTCCGCCAGTTTTCGAAAGGCCGAGCCCAGCGGCTTTTCAAACACCGTGCCGCGATACTGCGCCAGGGCTTTCTGAGCCACAAACAGCGCGACCAATTCGCCCTCCGACACCTGCAAGGTCGGAAAGGCGCCCACAGGCTGGGTGTAATAATAACCGTAACGCCGGTTGTCATACTCGATCGGCAGCCCCAGTTGGTCCCGCATGAAATCAAAATCCCGCCGGATGGTCTTGGACGCCACCTCCAGTTCCTCCGCCAGTCCGGAGCAGTTGGGGTAGCGACCCTCCTTCAATTCCTCATGCAGGCGCATCATCCGGGCGAGCGGTGGGCGCGACGATTGTTGTGAAATATTTTTTGTCATAGGACAGCCAATGTCCTACCCCAGATGGCAGGCTGGACTCAACAACAAAAGAAAAGGAGTTCACATGACCACCCTGATTCATTGCCACCATTGCCAGGAAGATATGAATGCCGCCGACTGGCAGGCCAACGGCGAGGCCTGCCTGCATTGCGAGCGCCCCCTCTCCGCCGCCTGGCCCAAACCCAACCGGCGCTTCGCGCCCATCGTCCGGCTCAAGCACCGCCTGCAACTGTCGGAATTCGTCCGGAGCCAGCCCGCTTATGTTTAATCAAATTCATTTCTACAAAAGTTGTTCCATCGGACTGGGCTCACTCTGCGCGCTGGTGGGTCTCGGTGTTTGCCTGGTCCTCCCGGCCGCCGCCTGTTACCTGCTCCTGATGGCGGGTTGCTGGTTCGCACTCGCCCGGTATTGCAACGGGCAAGCCTCGACGCGTGAGCCTGCCCGCATGCCTCGATAAAAACAGCTTGGACAGACGAAGTTGCGGCGTAGTCTTGCCGGATGCAACTCGCCATCGTCGGAACCGGCAATATGGCCCGTGCCATCACACGCGGCCTGCTCGCCAATCATGTCTTCCAGGCCCCGGCCATCACCGGGACCGATAATTTCAAGCCCAGCCGCGACGCCTTTCTCGCCCTCGACCCCGAAGGCAAATTGAATTGGGCCGACAGCATTCCACAAGCCGTCGCAAAGGCCGACATCGTTCTCATTTCAGTAAAACCCCAGCAAATCCCCGATTTGTTCCCCGAACTGGCGCAGGCCAAACAAAATGCGCTCTATATTTCCATCGCCGCCGGTGTCCGGCTCGAACGACTGGAAAAAGGCCTGGGCGCGGGCAGGCCCATTATCCGCACCATGCCCAATACGCCGTTGCTCGCGGGTGAAGGCTGCACCGCCTATGCGGCCGATTCCGGCGCCAGCGAAGTCCACTGCCAGCTTGTGGAGAGAATTTTCGGGGCTGCAGGGCTTGTGTTTCCGGTAGCTGAAGAAAATCTGGACGCGGTGACCGCCTTGAGCGGATCAGGACCGGCCTTTTTTGCGCAGATTCTGGATTGGCTTGTTCAGGCCGCCAGTGCGGAAGGACTGCCGCGCGAGCTGGCTTATCCGATGGCCCTCCAAACCATGCGCGGCACAGCGCGACTGTTGCAGGAAACGCAAATGAGCCCGCAGGAACTCATCAAACAGGTTTCCAGCAAGGGCGGCACAACCGAGGCGGGACTGGGCGTTCTGCAAGGCGGGGATCTGGCGATGCAATTGGGCAAAACCATCCGGGCCGCGGCGCGCCGCTCGCGCGAACTGGCCAATTCCTGAAAACAAAGTTTAAAATACAGCACGTTTAACAGGAAGATCGCAAAGTACGCTTGGAACTGGCGCAGCCGCATCTATCCCTCTGACAAGGGGGAACTGAAGGGGGTGCATCTTGTGAGCGCCAAAGGCGCGGATTCATTCAGATAACTAACAGCCAACTTCAAACTGAACACTGAAACCTTAAACTTGGAGTTTACACCCAATTTCACCTTGTTTTGGGGGTGCAAGCGGGTGTAAGTTTAAAGGATGCAAGGCCCTGGACGAAATAGGAACATCTGTGCGGCAATTGCAGGTAAAATGCCGCGCGCGGCAGAACAATACTGTTCGGCAGAAATAAAATATCTATGGCTAAAACACGAAACATACTCAAACACCTAACAATAGAAACAGCGGTAGGCACACGCAAATGCCACCCAAATAAAACCCACACGATTCAACCAGGAGAAACCCACTTGGCACAGCAAACGATCACAGGCAGAGAAAATATTTGTAGAGTTTGTGCTGTAGAGATTTTTGACGTCGCAGAAAATCATCTTCGCCAGTTGAGAAGAGATTTGGGAGCCTGAAAAGCCGAACCATGCGTTCCAGCGAATCCCCTACAGCACCAGACTTTTGTGGTAATGTCGCATGGGATCCATGCCAGCAGAGCTGTCACGCCCCATGCTGGTCCTCACGAGCTGTAGGGGATCGCTGAACGCCGACGGCGCCAAGGAGACATCATGACTGTCATGCGTATGGACAACGTCGGCATCGTGGTGGCAGACATCAATGCCGCCATTGAGTTCTTCACCGAACTGGGTCTCCATCTCGAGGGGCGTACCACTGTTGAAGGAGACTGGGCAGATGGGGTCACCGGATTGCGCGACATGCGCGTCGAGATTGCCATGATGCGTACACCGGACGGTCACAGCCGGCTCGAGCTGTCCCGTTTTCTTGCGCCGCCCGTGGCCGCCGATCACCGCAGCGCCCCAGTGAACGCGCTCGGTTACCTACGCGTCATGTTCACCGTGGAGGACATCGACGATACGCTTGTCCGGCTCGGCACACACGGCGCGAAGCTCGTCGGCGAAGTAGTCCAGTATGAAAACATGTATCGGCTCTGCTACATCCGGGGTCCCGAAGGAATTCTCATCGGGCTCGCACAACAGCTCGGGCAGCAGACTTCCAGAGAGAATCCCATAGGACGTAACCGTTGAGAACTAAAGATGAATCGCCTAACTAGTCGTTGTAGCCTACGGATCACGCTTGCATTTCGGCTCTTTGAAGAAAAGGTGAACGTAATGTGCAATGTTCCAGGGCGGGCCGGCAAGCGCGCCCGCGGCTAAACGCTACGTTAGCTATAGGAAGATTATGAAAGACATAGCTTGGCTGCTTATTCGAACAGTGGGATTAATTTGCATCATCCTATCACTTAAGTTTGCCGTAATTACTGGGGCGCTCATTTCAGTCGCCTACCCTTACCGCAGTTACTCGGTAATTTCCGCCTCTAACTCTAGCGACCCAATTCCTCCAGAAAAAGACGCCAGCAATCCAGATGTACAGCGTAAATTCGAACTCTATCATCATTATTTTATAATGGCTTCTAGAAATGGGGGATGGTTTCTCCTCTTGATCGGTTCGGGAATTTATTTGCTTCGAGGGGGCAAACTAGTGCATAAAATCATCACAAATATACCCCCTGTAGATAAATAGGCGAACCATGCCATCTACTCAACAGCCTTTAGCGTCACTCCTCCTGCTAGTCGCTACGCTCCTGCCAGGAGTCGCGCCGGTGCAGGTCATGCCTGATGCGGGACGAGCGATAGGGGTCAACTCCGACATCCGTCGCGAGCAGGCGGCTTGACATTGACAGAAATGCGTCGGTCCACTCCTCCAATGTCCTGCTAAATCGCCGGCATGACATTCCCGCCGCAGACCGGAAGCCAGGCTCCGGTGATGAACGAGGCCAGATCGGACGCGAGAAAGGCGACAGCCTGTGCGATTTCCCGGTCTTCACCCCGCCGGTTCAGCGGAACATTTCGTTCATAAGCCTTCTGCCTCTCCGTTCCGCTCAGGCGGTCGCGCTCACTGATCGTCCAACCGGGCGCCACCTGGTTCACCGTCACGCCGTGCTTCCCGATTTCGCGCGCCAGCACCCGCAAGACCCCGTCGGATCCGCGCTTGCCCGCGACATACGCCGATTGTGTCGGCAGGCACTGCATCGCGCACTCGGTTGAAATCGCGATGATGCGGCCCCATTTCTTTTTGATCATCGAGGGCGCAAACGCCTGCGCCATGAGTACATTTTGCATTTATAGGGTCAGTCCTTGACTCCTGACAAGTGAATCCCGTCAGGCTGTCTGCTTTCTGAATAAATGGGATGCGAGAAAGCGCATCCCTTCACCCTTGGATCGCTTCAAGCACCGCTTCCACCCGCGGTTCGACCGGAATGAGCTCCTGCTTGCATACTGAAATGGCTGTGTCCGGGACTTTCAAGCCATGGCCGGTCAGCGTCACGGTCACAATCGAATCCTTCGGAATCAGCCCTTC
>JAQTNW010000068.1 GCA_028713655.1 Candidatus Methylacidiphilales bacterium
CCGGGGTGACCGCCACGTCTGCGGTGGCAAACTGGCCCCCGCCTGCCCCCAGGAAATCGCTGCGGCCCCGGCCGTTGGTGCCTTCGGAAGTGCTCATGCCAAGGAAGGAACTCGTGTCGGTGTTCCCCGGGAAAAACACCTTCTCCCAGTTCGCAATCGCACTCTCCGTAAACCAGCCTTCAAAGCTGGCGCTGGTAAGCCCGCTCATGACCGATGTCGGCAGGGAACCATACGCAGTCCCATTGCTACCGCCGGACAACTGCAACGCGCCACCGCTGATGCTGGCGCTTCCGTTCAGCGTCCCGTTGGCCGTCCCAACACTGTCATTGAAGTTACCCGCGTTGAACGTGTATTGGTGGGTCAAGGTCGCTGAACCACCATCTGTAGGAACCGTTAATGATAGCGGTGCGCGTGGCGTAAAGGCCGTCGGGCCCGTGGCGCTGAAATTCATTTCTGCGACTTCGTAAGCGATGTTCGTTCCGGCATTTGGTCCCCACAGGCAAGTGGACGCATATGTAATGTTGCTGCTATGGTTTGTACCGTTGTTGATCGCCCCGAAGATCAACCCGTTGCTCAGCGGTGTTCCGCGGCCCTGCCAGCTTGCCAAACTCACATAATCGGCGCGGCAATTTGTAAAAACAATGTTTTGCGCGCCCGCGCAACCGAATGCGCCATTCCCAAAGTGGATCGAGTCAACATGATCAACAGTGCCACTGGTGGTGAGCGCCCCGGGATAGCCTTCAAAAATAATATTATCACCGCTCGGACTGTTGTTTCCATCGATAAGCCCCTGCGAGATCGACCAACCGCTGCACTCATAAATGTTGATGCAATCCTCGGTCCATGCGATGTTCCGGTCATTCACTATCGAGAAGTTGCTCAGAGATCCGTTTGGGGAATTGTCAGCCTGCATGAGTTGGCCGCGTGGGAAAGGACCGCGCATGTTGTGCCCTTCGATCTGTGTGATTGTCGGCCCCTGCGAGCATTGCACCATGTAGATGCCGGTTGATCCATTTTCCAATCTGACATTGTTGATCTTGCCGCGAGCCGAGGCGTTCACATAAATATTATTCATACCTGAATTTGGATTCGGCCCAACTGCGGGTGCGGCTGTGCAAATGATATTGCAGGTGTCTATCGTATAATCATCGGAACCGCCAGTGATCGAAACTCCCGTGCCAAGCTGGTGCTTGATCAGGCAATTAAGCAGCTTGCACCCTTTGTGGCCTGCCAGGGTCACTGCCGGTGTGGAACTGCCGTTCGGGACAATAATCGTCAGCCCTGAAATCGTCTGGTTGTCGGCGGTGAATGACACGGGGCCCGAGGAGGCCTGAGCCGTGGCTTGGGTTGCGAACAACAGGACGGCAAGCGCCGTCACTGGGCTTCGATGTGCGGGCATTTGGACAAATCCTTTGATTAAGGCAGAAATGCCGACCTTGGCTTGGATTCGTGCCATTTCTGCTCTCATGTCAGCGTTCATGCTTCTTATTATGGTCGTCTTATTGACTACAGTTTCAGGCAAACGATATTAGAATAAGATTACCGGACATAGCTCCGCTTATTCTTGGGTAAGCAAATTCCCTCGCTCCCTGTGAACTTGTTTTTTCCATCAATTTCAAAAGCGCCAAAAAGAGACGTGGGCGCGTTTTTAACTACAACGAAGGCTCCAGCAATTTACAGTGGCATTGCGCCACCTTCCTCCCGGCGGGCAACATGCCGCCCACCCCAAAAGCCCGCTGCTGCGGACAATTCAAACTTCTAAATTCTGACTACTATCTTCTGTCTTCCGATCTCTGTCTTCTGATCTCAGGCCTCCATCCTCTCCCCTCACACTTTGCGGGCGCTGAATCTCCGAAAGACGATGAGCAAACCCAAACCGCCGAGCAGCATCGTGTAGGTGGAAGGTTCGGGAACAGCAGAGACGATCTGAATACCCACCAACGAACCATTGCCTGAGGATTCATAGACGGTTAAACTTGATCCAGTCACGCCGGATAGAACGGCATAATTCGCAGGGCCGCCAGCCCCGGTGGCTGCAACATAGTTGCTGCCGTATTGCGAGGGATTGGCGCTTGAATAGTTGAACGTCGTTCCATCCGTGTACAAGCCGCCGCTCAAAGTCGTGCCATTGAAATTGACCAAGCCGGAAGTACTTGGGTTACTTGAAAAGTAAGCATATACATCATAGGTGGCATACGTAATGCCCGTTAGAGTGATGTGGCCATACCAGTTCCCGGGCCCTCCAAAGGTAAGCAAACCTTGACTGTACAGGTCTGTATCACCGGTCTGATTGGGATCAGCACCTGTGAAATTACTTCCAAAGCCAAACAAAGTGTTGCTCCCATTGGAACCCCACGAGGCGGAAACCCCGGAAGCAACAGCCCCGCTGCTGTCTAGAACGAGCCCGGCCGCAAGGCTGCCACTCGTTGTACTTAGATTATTCCAATTGGCTTGCGGGACAACACCCGCCGAAGTTGTCGCCGGGATCGGGGTTCCTGCTCCGCTGAAATCGATTCCGATGCTAAGCTGCGCCTGGGCTGCCGCAGCGAACAAAAGGTCCGAAGCCAACATAACTGCGAATAATTTTCGTTTTGCGTTGTTCATAGTTCCACTTATTTAAAGTGGCCTTTATTTCGCAATAATCCTCTTTTCCTTACGCTTGAACGATAACCCAAGCAATGGCGTTGAAGCAAGAATTTGTTAGCTTAAGATTAAGTTAATCCGCCCGGACGGGCGGATAAAAACCGGGTTCACTGCAACCTCCGACGCCACCTCCTTCGCCAAGGCTACGGAGGTCAGGGAGCCCGCGAGAACACGGATTTTTTAACAGGAAGATCGCAAAGGACGTTTTTCCAAAGAGAGATTGAGATGGAGTAAGAGTAGGATTAAGAGTGAGATTCCTACACCTGTCCATCCGCTCGCGACAAATGTCGGAGTCCGTAGTTAAATTTTCGCGTTCTTCGCGATCTTCCTGTAAAAAAGTATTTGTTTTCTTGCGGCTTTGCGCCTTATGCCCTTGGCGTTAAAACCTGTGCCCGGGGACGCGGTGAAGTATCCGGCTTCGGAATCAGCAACGTAAGCCCGGGATGCCAGGAGCCGCGAATGAGTGTGCTCATGGCAATCTTCGGCACGCCAAACTGGCGACTGAGCATGAATGAAACAACCAGTTCCGCAGCCGTCGCGCCTATTTGCCTTCGATTCGACGTGATGCCCGCCCAGTCGCTCACATCATCGTCGGTGGCAAGGTGAACGACTCCGACGTCCTCGGGAACGCGATACCCGATTTCCTCGACGCATGGCACAATGTAATTGCTATGGCAAATAATCACGTCGGGTTTGTAACGGGACAACCAAGCCGCAATTTGTTTTTTTGACACGGGCCAGTGCACCTCATTTTCCCCGGGATAAAACAAGGGCGGCACTTTTTCGAGTTTAGGGGCCGTCGTATGGAAATAATGCGCTGCGGCACGGGTGGAGCGGGCCGAACCGCGGTCAAAATATTCCGTAAGACAAACCCCAATGCGTCGATAGCCGTGGCGTTTTGCCATTTTGAGCGCGAGAAGAAGATTGTAATAGGCGTCAGATGTGACCCAGTGGAGGCGCGGTGCCAGCATGTCACCCCCCAAAGAAATGCTGGCCAGATGATCCCAGTTGAGCCGCAGATGTCTTGCAGGATAGGTGACAATGACTCCCTCGATACCCCGTTGGTGGAGAATGCAGTTCATGCGCGCCACGGTCATACCGTGTTCCTGCAGCCACAGCTCTTCGAGACGATAGCCCAGTTGCATCGCGCGTTCCCGGGCGCCTTCCAGATAAGGTGCCATGAACTTGAATCTCTGCCAGGCATCTTTTTCCCGGGTGGTATTTAACCAGGCAATGGGCAGCAAGTCCTTGGATTTGGCCTCACGCATCGTTGCCATCCAGGAAGCTATGCGGGCATCGGGTGCATAACCCAGTTGTTTGGCAATGCGCCGGACCCGTTCCCGGGTTGCCTTGCTGACTCCCGGCTGGTTCCGCAATGCATAGCACGCCGCAACGGTGGAGATACCCGCGGCCTTGGCGACATCCCCCAGGCTTGCTTTTGAAGATTTTTGCTTCATCGATCGGAAGTCCCATGAAACATACGAAAGTAGAAAACTCCCAATAATGAATGAGGTCAAAGGATTTTTGCGGAACAAGGCAGTACCCTCCGTAAACTCACACAGATGGGAAAAGAGCAGCACCTTTTTACAGGAAGATCGCAAAGACGGTTTGCTTCAGGGGCGGTACTGGTGATAGAAACATGCGCCATGAAACGACACACACTCCTTCAGATTGGTGTTTTCTTCTCCTTCATCCTTTCCCTGAATGCCGCCGCGCCCTCTTCTTCCCCACCCCCCGCCGCTCCGCCAATGCCTCCGGCGCCTCAGGCAAACAGTACGGCAACCGCAACTCCGTCTCCGCTTCAAATGCCGCCCGCGCCTGAGACCGATGATTTGTCCAAATACAAAACGGCGGACGCGTTGTGGGTTCATTTTACCCAACAAAAACAAAACGTGGCGCCTTACCTGCACATGGCAATCCGTCCCAAGTCCGACAAAGCGGATGCCAAAAAACTCATCTCACAGATCGAGGCCACCTTAAAATTGTTCATCGCCAGGTACCCTTCGGATCCAAACTGGTGGGAAGCCAGAATGCAATTGATCCAAGTCGGCGGCATTGAGGAAAACCTGAGAATGCCCACCGCTCCCATCCAATCGGCATTGATCCAAGAATTCAACCAGATCTACAACGATAAAAAAGCGCCCCGCGCCATCCGCCTCCATGCCGGCATGGGATATCTTTTCGGATCGATCATGGCCCTGGCCCGTGACAAGGACAACAACCCAACCGTCTGGAAGTCCATCGACGGCCAGATTGACGATTTCAAAAAGAAATTTGCGGATGAAAAGGAAATTTCCCAATCCATGATGTCATTACGCACACTGCAACTTCAAATTTCCCAAAATACGGGTGACCCAAACCGCTACCAGTCTTTATTGGAAAAACTGGCTTCCGATTCCCAACCCGAAGTCGCAGACATGGCCAAACAACAGCTTGCCCAGCAAAAGGTCCTGGCGGATTTAAAAACCAAGCCTGTGGATTTGAAATTCACATCTGTGGATGGCGCAAAAGTCGATCTTGCCAAGCTGCGCGGAAAAGTCGTGGTGCTTGATTTCTGGGCAAGCTGGTGCCCTCCCTGTGTGCCACAAGAGAAAGAGGTGGTGGCCCTCTACCAGAAATATCACAAGCAGGGAGTTGAAATCGTCGGCATCTCGTACGACAGCAAAAAGGAAGACTTGCTCGCGTTCACCAAACAAAACGGCATGGCTTGGCCGCAATATTTCGACGGGATGGGCTGGCAAAACAAGCTGGGCACCCTGTGGGGTGTTCATGGGATACCCTCGATATGGCTTCTCGATAAAAAAGGTAAAATCGCGGGCACCAACGGACGCGAGAATCTTGCGGGACAGGTCGAGAAACTGTTGCAGACGCCTAATTGAGCTCCGACATTTTGAGCACCCAATCCTCTCTTACACCGGAAGAACGCGCCGGGCGCCTGCTGCGTGCCTGGGGAGAGTCCCTCCTCTCGCTCCAGATACGTGAACCGATCCACAGCTTGCAAGGCGCACTGCTCTGCCCGGCATGCGCCCGGGTACATGGACGCTGCGGCGATGCCATCTACCCGTTCATGCATCTGGCCCGCTCGACGGGCGAGGAACGCTGGGTGCGTGCCGCAGAGGACCTGTTCAACTGGGCGGAAGCGCGTGTCAGCCCCGGGGACGGCAGTTGGATGAACGATCTCGAGTCCGGCTGGTGGGGCACGACCGTGTTCGGCGCCATCGCCCTGGGCCAGGCACTCCGCTACCATAACGATCTGCTGCCATCAGCAACAGGGGCAGTATGGCTCAAACGACTGGAAGCTGCCGTGGGCTTTATCAACCGCAGCTTCACCCTGAACACCGGCAACATCAACTACCCCGCTTCAGCCCCCGCAGCTTTGGCGCTAGGAGCACAGTTGTGCAAACGACCGGAATGGTTGCCGCGCGCGCAGGAACTCGCGCACGCAGTGCTGGATCGCTACGTCTCTCCGCAGGGCTTTATATGGGGCGAAGGAAGCAGGAAGGGCCCCTCGCCGCGAGGAGTATTCGCCGTCGATCTCGGCTACAATATTGACGAGTCCCTGCCTAACCTCGCACTCTACGCCGAATTAACCGGCGACATCAGGGTGCTTGCTGCGGTCGCCGACGGTTACCGCATGCACCTGTCCTTTCTCCTGCCGGACGGCGGTTGGGATGCAGGCTGGAGCACACGTCAATTCAAGTGGATGTGGTGGGGCAGCCGCACCTCGGATGGTTGTCTGCCGGGTCTGGTGCTGATGGCCAGGCGTGACCCAACCTGCGCGGCGGCCGTCGGGACCGTCCTTGGCGGATTGGAGAACGCAACACATGACGGGCTGTTGCATCCGGGTTATCACCATGCGCGCCGCGGAATGCATGCCTGTGCCCATCACACAATGTGCTACGCAAAGGGGCTTGCCTTCCTCCTCGATCAACCCATGCCGCTGCCACCGCACGCCGCACCGCCGCCCGTAAAAGATGACGCACGTTCTTATCCGGATCTCGGTGTCACGCTTTTGCGACAGGGACCGTGGCGGGCCAGCTTCAGCGTTTCCGACATCGGCTACAATGACCACCCCACCGGCGCTGTCCGCACACTTTATCCGCCCTGCGGTGGAAGCTGTACCCTGCTGTGGCACGACGCGCTCGGACCGTTGCTGAGTTCCAGTATGATTGACTATCAACTTCGGGAGCCATACAACATGGAGCCCGCGCATCGGGAACAGGATCGTTACCCACTGACCCCGGAAGCAGTCATGCAACGCGGAACTTCATCCTGGCGCAGTGTTCGCGATACGCAGGCAACACTCACGGTGGATCACGATGGCGCCGGCGTCATCACTCGCGCCCGGCTGCTGGACGAGGAATTGCGCGATCCACCCGAAGGCGCGGTCCTGGTGATCTCGCACTGGCGCTTCACCCGCGAGGCCGCAACTCTGGAAGTCGAGTTGCAGGGCCCGGCAGGTGTGGAAGCAGAGCTGTCTGTGCCACTGATTGTGTCAGGAGATACACCCGTGACCGCCACGAAAACCGGCGCGCGAATTACGATCGCCGGTAAATCAGTAGAACTTTCTGCCGAACCGCCCGACAGCTCGAAAATGCCGCTAATCGACAGAGTGTACAACCACGTCCCCGGATTTGAGGCAATTCCCTGGCGCTGCGTTGTGCGCCCTGGGCGCCCGGTGCGCTTGAACCTAACTGTAAACTGAGCCAACTCCTCGCAATAACGCTGTCGTGTGCATCGTCATCGCGAGAACTCAAACCTTTCAAAAAGGTGTTTTGAGCGGGAAAGAACGCGGGATTCTTGAGAGAAGCACCAAAGGTGCGGCCCATACCAGCCTGGGGCATCGCCCCAGGAATATGAATAGTGTAAAATCTCAAGCCCTGAAGGGGCGCGCTAACGCATGCCGGAGTTTGTGCCCGCCGGACTTGCCCAAGAGACGGACAGAACCGCTTTCAGCAGTTCGGGATGATTTTTTGATTTTACCCAGGGTAGCTCCCGCCTTCGCTAGCTTCGGCGTGGCAACCCTGGTTTTTGAATGCGACTCCAACGGCATTATGTAACTATGCCAGCGTATGCGACACTGTAGCGGCCCAGAATTGCCCCTGGCGCGCCAGACGGAAGGAATGGATGGACCAGGGCTGAATCAAACCAAAGTCAATCTCCTGATTGAGCCAGGTTCCGCTTAAAGGGGATGCTTTTCCAGCCATTTCCTGCACCCGCACAATCCAGCCCTTCCCATCTTCCGCGGGCTTAAGCGCCAACAACTGGACATTCAATGGCTTCAGGCTGAAAAGAGAACCCTGGCCCGGAAGCGGACCCGCGTGAGGCGGCACCGGCTGGTTAATAAGCGGCTGCTCCAATTCCTGGGCAAGCCGGGGCAGCGCGGACGCATCGGTCGTGATAAGAAATCGGAAACTCAGTTCACCGGCATCGACGGCGGGCCGCCAGATGTCCGCTGTGAATTTTTTACCGACACTGCTCGCATAATGCGTGGCGCGGACAATCGAGGCGTGAAACGCCCTCTTCTCGCATTTGAATCCATAAAGCGCATCACTGGCAAAACCAAAAACGCCTCCACCGGGCCGGCGTACACGCACCCAGCGGCCACCGGGCACTTCCCCTGCGATGCCGCGCTTGGTCACTCCACCAGGTACTTCAAACTCTGCCTCCTCCGCTACTGAGCCGACGGGAAAGACCAGCTTGAGCCGACTGCTCCGTTCATTCCAGAAAACCCGTGCCTGCACATCCACCACTGGGCGCTGCCGGGCCAAAAAGAATGTCAGATCCAGCCGCGAGTGCTTGCCCGCAAAGCGCACCCAGACCGAAGCCCGTTCCGGTCCCTTTTCAATGAGTTCAACGCCGCTGATCTTCCATTTTTCTTGAATAAGTTTCGCGGGCGTGTCCAAGAGCGCATCGCCAGGACCGCCCCATGAACCCCAGATATCCTCGATCTTCATGACCGAGAAGCCCTGCCCCTGGAACAAAGGCTTGCCCTTGTGAAAAATCTGCAACGCGGAGGCGCCTTTTCGCGCGGAGATGCGGTACGAAGAATTGCGGATCGTTCCCGGTTTCGCCGCGGTCGCCGGCGAGGCGCCCCGTGCCGTCTTTTTCATTTTCTTCGCGAGCCCCACTTGAAAAACGGACCAGCTCATCGGCGGCAGCTTGGCCTGAAAAACCACACGCTTGCGCCAGGGGACATTCATCATTGCAAGATGTTCATGATGGATGA
>JAQTNW010000069.1 GCA_028713655.1 Candidatus Methylacidiphilales bacterium
CCGATGTGGAACAGTTGATGTACGTGCTTTTCAATTTGAGAAATTCGGGCAATACTATGGTGATTATCGAACATAACCTGGATGTCATTAAATGCGCGGACTGGATTATCGATCTGGGGCCGGAGGGGGGCGATGAGGGCGGCTCGATTGTGGCCGTCGGAACGCCGGAAAGCGTGGCCGCGTGTCCCGGAAGCCACACCGGAAAATTTTTAAAGGGGAAATTGAATGAAAGCAAACAAACGGGTCGGGCAAGGCTTTCAGCCGATGCGCTTTTATAATTTGCCATGAAAAAAAACGGCTTTATTTTGGGGGCGGTTTTCCTGGCCCTGACCCTGTCCGGGCTTGACGCCAAGCCCAGCCGGGATGAAGTCCGGGAAATCACCTATGCCAAAAAAGCCTTCCAGGACGGCCTTTACGATGTTGCCATCCTGAAGTTCAACGGGTTTTTGAGCGCCTTTCCCAAAACCGAGCTTGAAGCGGAAGCCAAACTTTTGTTAGGCCAGAGTTTTCTTTTCGAGGGAGAAGCCCAGAAGGCGCATGAGTTGTTGGGCGTTTTCCCCCAGGGCGGGCCCGACACCCTGAAGGCGGAATTTATTTATTGGGACGCGGAAAGCCTGTTCGCCCAAAAAAACTGGGAGCAGGCCACAGCCCTCTATCAATCGTTCCTGAAGGATTATCCGGATAATCCGCTTGCCGGGAAAGCGCGTTTCAACCTCAGCACCGCGCTGCTGCAAACCCAGGGGGAAGCCGCCGCCCTGGCCATACTGGAACCCTTGTTGAAAAACGAGGCTGAAAAAAACACGCGCCAGGAGGCCTTGCTGCAAAAAGTACGCATCCTGATCAGCGCCGGAAAACTCGAGGACGCCTCCCTCATTGTCGATCAGCTCAGCCGCTCGAAAATGGAACACAACACCCAGTTGCAGGTTTATTACTGGACGGCCGAACTGGCCCGCCAGGCGGACAAAACCGCCAAAGCGCTTGAGAACTATCAAAAAATCTGTTCCGACTCCCGCGCCTATCCCCGCGAACTCCTGGCGAAATCCTGGTACGGCAATGGCCAGGTGTTGAAGGGGCTGCAAAAGTGGCAGGAAGCCTCCAACAGCTTTGCCAAGGCGTACTCGACCTCCCTCGACCCGGAACTCATGCAGGCTGCGATCACGGGATTTCTCAATGCCCAGGTCAAGAACGACAGTCTCACCAAGGGTGCGCTTGAAGTCCGCAAGTGGGCGCGCGACCGGGGCGGCGCGGGCGTGTCAGCCTTTTACGCCATCGGCCTGTTTTATTTTAATGCCGCCAATTATGACGCCGCCATCACGGAGCTCGACAACCTGGCCGGCAACTTTCCCGATTCAAGCTGGAAATGGCCGGCGCAATTCCTCATTGCGGAGTCCTTGCTGAAGAAAAACGACCGCGACGCCACCCTCCAGCGTTTGAATGTCATCTGTTCGCAGACGGTCAACGCCCAGCTCGCCCTGGATGCAAGGTTCCGGCTGGCGGAGATTGAAATGGACGGCGGGGATGCGGACAAAGCCTCAAAGGATTTCCTTGATGTGGCGCGAAAATCCGAGTCGGCGGAACAATCTGAAAACGCCTACTATCACAGTCTCCTGGCGCTATCCAAGACAAACAATCTGGACGCCTTTAGCGCCGCCCAGGACGAGTTTGAAAAGAAATTCCAGAAAAGCAACCGCTTGAACGACATTCTGATGGAAAAGGCCAAATTGCTGGAAAAACTCGGCAAAGGCGGGGATGCCCGGAAAATTTACGAAACCCTCGCCCAAAACAAGCAGGACGTCAGCAAGACGGCGGAAGCGCTGTTCAGCCTGGCGCGCTCACAGTTCCAAGCCGGGCAAAACGAGCCCGCGCTGCAAAATCTGCAGCAGTTGGAAAAGAACTATCCGGATTTTTCCTCGTCGGCCGATGTGGTTTATCTCCGCATCCTGGCCCAGGACCAGGCGGGCCTGCTGCAATCCGAGGCCTTGCGGAACGAATTGAATAAATTCATCGAGCGTTTCCCCAACAAAAACAGCGACCTGACCGCGCGCGCCATGTTTAAAATTGCAGAAACCTATTTTACCCAGGGCGCCCAGGGCGATTACGGCCAGGCCCAAACCCGCTTCCAGGAAGTGGCCGACAAATTCCCAAAACACGAATTGGCCGTGCGCGCCATTTATTACTCCGGCCTCAGCGCCATTCAACTGGGCAATTTCAAGGATGCCATTTCGATCCTTGAAAAAATCCCCGCGGAATCCCCAATCAAAGGCGACGCCCGTGCCGCCCAAATCCGCTGCTACATGTTGCAGGCAAACTGGCAGGACGCCCTCCGAATCGCCGATTCAGTCATCACGGACCGGCCTGAAGACCAAATTTGGGCCGAGGCTTCCCTGCGCAAAGCAGGCTGCCTTTACACGCTGGCGGAAAAAGACACCAAACTTTACGCGCTGGCCCTTGATACCGTTAATAAAATACTCGCCTCCAAAGCCCCCAATATCGCCCAGCGCAACGAGGCCGGCTGCATAAAGGGGGAAACCCTGCAAAAAATGCAAAAAAGCAGCGAAGCCCTGGCAGCCTATCTGGATGTGGTGTACGGACGCGTACTGCCGCCCGAACTCAGCGGACAGCCCGCCCAACCTGAAAGTTACTGGTTTATCCGCTCCGGCAATTTAGCCGCCCAAATGCTGGTGGACCAGGGCAATATCAAAGGCGCTGTCGAAATTTACCGCATTCTGGAACGCCTCAATGAGCCGGGTCGCGACGAAATCCGCAAGAAGATCGAGGAACTCAAATCCGCAAACTTCTTTTACGAGGAATCCTAAGTAAGTTTCAAGTTCGCGCCCGGTGAATCCTGCTTCGTCCTTTCGTTGGGCAGCGGCATTGACTTGCCCAAAGCCTCTTTTATAATAAAAACGTGGACAAGTCAGCTATATTGGTCAAACAGGATGGAGCGCTCGCGATAGCGCGCATTGTGGGTAAAGGATCGTTTAAAAACGCCCGATTCCTTAAAAATTACGCAGAGACCGTCTCGGGCGCCGGAACAAACCAGGTGATCCTGGATCTTCAGGAGTGCCTTCACATGGACAGCACCTTCATGGGAGTGCTGGCCGGGATTGCCTGCGAACAAAAAAAACTGGGCCATCAACGCCTGAAAATCATCCACGCCAACTCCCGGAATATGGAACTGCTCGCGTCTCTCGGTCTGAATCGAATCCTCGAAATCGACCCGATCATCAACAATGAAGCTGCCGACAGCAGCTACACGCCGCTTGAAACAAACGAAGAGGCGGACAAAGATGAAGTGGCCCGCACCATGCTGGATGCCCATCAAAAACTGATTGATACGGACAAAAACAACGCGGCCAAATTCCAGGATGTCATCACTTTTCTTAAAAACAAGTTGCACACAGATGGCCAATAACAAAACATCCTCCGCCCACTGCAAGCGGCGGTCCCCCGAAAAGCCTAAAATGGAAGAACCCTTGAAAGAAGACATCATACCCTTGGAAGAACAGCCGCCCAAACCGGCGCCTGAAACAGAATCCAAATCTGCCACACAGCCCGCATCCCAGCCCGGCGCCCCTGCCCCCGCCCCCGAACCCAGCGTGGCTGAATTGCAGGAAAAAGTGGCGCAACTGCAGGAGAAACTGCTGCGCTTGCAGGCCGATTTCGACAATTCCCGCAAGCGGCTCCAACGGGACAAAGAGGACGCCATCCGTTTCGCCAACGAAAGCCTGCTGGAAGAACTCCTGCCGGTCATCGACAATTTTGAGCTCGGCCTTCAAGCCGCCGCGAACGCCAGCGATGCCAAATCCATCGCCCAAGGCATGCAAATGGTCAAAACCCAGTTGCAACGCTTTCTCTCCGATTGCGGCGTGCAGGAAATCAATACGACAGGCCAAAAGTTTGACCCGCATCTCCACGAGGCCATCGGCCAGCAGGAAACAACCGAGCACCCCGATGGAACCGTGCTCTCCCAACAACGCAAAGGCTACAAATTGCGCGACCGCCTGATGCGCCCGGCCGCCGTCATTGTCGCCCACGCCCCCTCAGCCGCTGCCGCACCAAGCCATTAAATTATGCCTCCGACCAAACGCGATTATTACGAAATCCTGGGCGTTCAACGCAATGCATCCGAGGAGGAAATCAAAAAAGCCTACCGCAAACTTGCCGTCAAATACCACCCGGACAAAAATCCCGGCAACAAGGAAGCCGAGGAAAAATTCAAGGAACTGGGCGAAGCCTACGAGATCTTATGCGACCAGGACAAGCGGGCCGCTTATGACCGCTACGGACATAACGCGTTCGGCTCAGGCGTCGGCGGACCCGCCACAGCCGGCGGCTTTGGAGGCGGATTCCATGATCCGTTTGATATTTTCCGCGAGGTCTTCGGCGCAGGAGGCGGTGGCGCCAGCATCTTCGGTGATATTTTCGAGGACGCCATGTCCGGAGGCGGGCGCGGCGGTTCCTCCCGCCAGGGACGCGGCTCCGACCTGCGCTACGACCTCGAAATCACGCTGGAAGAGGCCGTCCGCGGCTGCGAAAAGGAAATTTCAGTCCGAAAACACGAAACCTGCGATACCTGCGGAGGCTCGGGCGCGGCCTCCGGTTCAAAAGCCGTCACCTGCCATACCTGCCGCGGAAGCGGTCAAGTCTCCATCACGCGCGGCTTCTTTTCCATGGCCCAGACCTGCCCCAACTGCCGCGGCGCGGGAACCGTCATCGAACGTCCCTGCCCCAAATGCGGCGGCGAAGGGCGGCAGGAAAAAACGTCCAAGATCAAAATCAAGATCCCGCCCGGGGTGGACTCGGGTTCGCGGCTCCGTTCCACTGGCCAGGGCGAAGCCGGCGTACGCGGTGGACGCCAAGGCGACCTGTACATCGTCATCCATGTCAAGGAACACTCAATCTTTGTGCGTGAAGACAATCATTTGTATTGCGAGGCGCCCATCAGCTTTGTCAAAGCCGCACTGGGCGGCGAGCTGAGCGTCCCCACCCTCGAAGGACGCGCGGTGGTGAAAATTCCGGCAGGCACCCCCAGTGGAAAAATCTTCCGCCTCCGGGGCAAGGGCGTACCCGACATTCACGGGCACGGCCATGGCGATTTGAACGTCAGGATCATTGTTGAGGTTCCTTCAAAGCTCACGGCCGAGCAGCGCAAAAAGCTGGAGGAGTTTGCGGCTGTGTGCAACGAGGACACCAACCCCGCTTCAAAATCCTTCCTCGAAAAAGCCAAAGAGTTTTTTAACTGATGCGCCGCTTTTTATGTCCGGATCTGTCGGCAGGCTTTTTGAGCCGTGAGGAATCGCACCATGCCGCGGTGGTGCTGCGGATGAAGGAAGGCGATGCCTGCTCGCTCTTCAACGGCAAGGGTGGCGAGGCAAAAGCCGTGTTGACCCGGGTTCAAAAGAACAAGACGGAGTACCGCACCCTCAGTATCCAACAATCCTCTGGCGCCTGTTATCGCCTTATACTCGGACAGGCGATACCCAAGGGCAAGGCCATGGACTTGATCCTGCAAAAAGCCACGGAGTTGGGATTGCAGGAGATTTACCCCATCGCCTCGGACCATTCGGTTGTCCAACTTGATGAGGAACGCATCGAGTCCAAACTGGACAAGTGGAAGCAGACCCTTGTGGAAGCGTGCAAGCAATGCGGGCAAAACACGCTGCCAGTGCTTCATCCCGTGTCAAAAATCCAGGACTTTCTGGATGCGCAGCAGGCTTCAAAGGGGCTGAAATTAATCGGCTCGCTCCAACCGGATGCGCGGCCCTTGGGCCAGGTGTTGGAGGAATCGAAAAAGGCAGGGCCGCTCAAGGAGGTGGTTTTTTTGGTGGGGCCGGAAGGCGACTTCACGCCGTCGGAAATTGGAAAGGCTCGCAGCTCGGGCTATGTTTCGGTCACGCTGGGCCCACAGGTCTTGCGGACCGAAACCGCATCGATTTATTTGATTAGTGTTTTGAGCTACGAACTTTCGAAACAGGCGTGCTGAGAACGCCAACGGCGTTCCGTCCTTGAGCCCAGGGTTTCACGCCGAGGCCTGTGCGGAGGCGGATACCCTGGGAAAAAGCCCGCAAAAAATTTCTCAACCGCTGAAGCGGTTTGCGTCTGCTTCATCTAATTGCCGTAAGCCCTTCCACATAAAATTCTTTTGACAAATATGAGACTGAGACCTATTCTCAATAACCTATGCCCCATTCTAGACTACGCTGTCTGCCGTTTAAATCCATATTCCTATCCCTCATCTTATCCGTTCCCATCACAAACGCCGCCGTCCCTCCACCCACCACAATTTCCAACGAGGCCCTCCTTCAAAAAATGGAGGCCATGGAGTCCGAAATCCAATCCCTCAAATCCCAACTCAGCCAATATCAGCCAGCCGATAATTCCCAGGACGCCTCCCCCAAACTGGCCGATAACGGCAAAAGCTTCTTCGGACTGGGCTCCAATTCGGATAGCACTTTCCATATCGGCGCCTACGGGGAACTCAAATATGGCCGCAACGAAAGCAGCGCCGGCTGGCGCAGCGGATTCGACGCAGGCCGCGTCGTCCTTTTGCCGACCTGGCAGATTGCAGAAAACATCATTTTCAACGCAGAGATCGAATTTGAACACGGAGGCATCGCTAACGACGAGGATGACAAGCTGCACGGCTCCGCTGAAATCGAACAGGCCTATCTCGATTTCAAATTCAACGAAGCGATCAACTGGCGGGCCCCGGGAGTGGATGTAGTTCCGTTTGGCTACACCAATTTGCATCATGAACCGACACAGTTTTACAGCGTCAACCGGCCCGAGCTTTATCAGGGCCTGATCCCGTCCACATGGTTCGAGGGCAGTACCAGCCTTTATGGAAACATTATCGACAATCTGACCTATCAATTTCAAATCAGCACCAGCCTTGAGGATTCCGGCGTGACCGGCGACCTGCCCGCAGGCGGGTATGATGCCGGAATATCCGGAACAAAGGCTCTTGGACTGGCAAGATCTCCCATTGGAGATTTCTCCCAAACAACAAACGATCTCGGCTACGCCCTGCGTCTGGGCTACACCCCGCCCTGCATCCCCGGACTCTCGGGCAGCAGCAGCGTCTATTTCACGCCTAACACAACCCCGCGCGGGGCCCACTCCGACACCGGGGCCTCGCTTGGACACTCGAGCCTCACGATGGTCGATACCGAACTGCGCTACCGCATTCCCAAGACCGGCTGGGAGTTTCGAGGGGAATATGTCGAAATCTTCCTGGGCAGTCCCGGCAATCTGCGCGCCAACAACGACAGCGACCCGAGCAACAATGTCGGCGACACCATGCACGGTTGGTCGCTCGAAACGGCCTATCATTTCAATCTGAGCCCAAAACTGAAGAACGGCTGGGAAATTGTCCCGTTCTACCGCTACAGCAACATCGAATTGCAGTCGGGAGGCTACCGGGGGTCCGACGCCAACATGCCAACCGGCCAGGGAGAACGGCAATATCACACCTTCGGCCTTGCCGTCTTCCCCACACCCGATGTGGTGTTGAAACTGGATTATCAAATTGCGCTCGATGAAGCTCCGGACTCGCCCCAGGCCGATCATTTCCTCGGCTCTGTCGGCTTTGCATTCTGATCCGCACGCAAAACACACGAAAAGAAGACAAAATGTTTTTTACAGGAAGAACGCAAAGATATTGGAAGCTTAAAACTTTAAACCCGAATTAAATCTCACTGAGATGAACCGTAAAACCCTTGCTTGTTTGATGCCTGTCAGTACGGCGCTTGTCGCGACGGC
>JAQTNW010000070.1 GCA_028713655.1 Candidatus Methylacidiphilales bacterium
GTAGCGGGGCTGTTCTGGCATTTTGTGGAGCTGGTCTGGATCTTCCTGTTCCCGATGTTGTATCTGCTCTAACCTGCATAGTTTATACTCATTTTATGAAACGGTCTATTGGCGCTGTCGCGCAACAGTGGAAGGACATGCGCTTGAACCTATGCAGGTTATTACAAAACCGCCTCAAAAGAAGGCAGTTCCAATTCAAAATTTTCCATTCAGGCGGTTTTGTTTGTAGCCCGGATGTGGTTACTCCGCTGTTTTTGCCCTGTCTTTTGGCAGGACACTTTGGAGGGGTTTTCAGAAGCGCATGAAACATCCGGGCTAAATGGCGGCGGAACATTAGAAGGCCGAATACTTTGCATGCAAGGCCGGGAATTGGAGCGAGAGAATTGATTTCCAAAGAGGAATGGAGTAAGTTACAGGACGATAAGCGCTATGTCAGAAGAAACGGAAAATCTTAAAAAACATGTCCGGCTGCACTTGGTGATTGGAGCAGCCCTGGCGATGCTTGCGCTTTTGACAGTTGGGCTGGCGCTCATCCCTTTCAACATTGCGGGCCATCTGGTTCTTGGGCTGATGATCGCCGCATTCATGGCGGGTCTGGTGGCCTATTTTTTCATGCACCTTTCGGCTGAACGCAAATTGATTTATCAGGTCATGGTGATTACCGTCCTTGCGTTTCTGGGATTGCTGTTGTTGACCCTGCTGGCGTACTGGGATGATCCGGGCCGGATTACGGGCCATTGAATTATGTCGCTTAAAATCGCCCATATTATTTTTGTGACCCTGGCGACCAGCATGTCGCTGGCCGGCGCCTATTGGGCTTCCGAGTCCTATCACCAGACCGGACTTGGCGAGATGAGAGCGGTGACTTTGCTACTGCTGACATTAGCCTGTGCTTTACTGGTGTATGGAGTCTGGTTTTACCGCAAATTAAAAAAGAACCCGATTTTGTGATGAATTCGATCAAGATGCTGTTGAAACGCTTTGGCGCAGCGGCGCTGTCTGTGGCTGCATGGCTTTGTTTTACAGGCCATGCCAGCGCCTGCGCGGTTTGTTTTGGCGCGGCGGGTGAAAAGGCGACCGATGCCGCCGCCAATGCCATCCTCTTTCTGCTGGGCGTTATCGTAACCGTAATGGGTGGGATTGCGGCGGTAGCGGTGACCCTATATCTTCGTGCGCGCAAACACCAAGCTTTACAGGTGACCGACGTATGATGCTGATCAAATTATTGGGAATACCCGAGGATGTGTCGGCCGACGGTTATCTGGTCGATCACATGCTGGAATTTTGCCACTGGTTCATGCTGCTGCTTTTTGTCGGCTGGTCTTGCTTCTTTGTATATCTCCTCTGGCGATTCCGGAAATCCAACAATCCCGTGGCGCAATATCACGGCTTTCGCTCCAAGGCGACGACCCATGTCGAAATCAGCGTGGTGCTTGTGGAGGCTGTGCTGCTCATCGGCTTTGCCTTGCCGCTTTGGGCCAAGGCGGCTGGAAGGATCCCCACGGATGGCGTTCTGCCGGTGCATGTCACGGCCTATCAATTCGGATGGCTGTTCCATTACGCGGGCGAGGACGGAAAATTCGGGCGGCGCGATCCGTCGCTGGTCACCGGCTCCAACCCGCTGGGCATCGACTGGTCGGATCCGGATTCGAAGGATGACGTGGTCAGCATGAACACCATGCACGTGCCCATCGGGCAAAAAGTGGTCGTGCGCCTGACCTCGAAGGATGTGATTCATAATTTTGCCTGCATGAGCCTTCGTGTGTCGCGCGATGCGATCCCGGGCCTGGCGAATCCGCTTTGGTTTACAGCGGTCAAGGAAGGCGAGTATGACATCATGTGCGGGCAGCTTTGCGGTGCAGGTCACAGCCTGATGAAAGGGGTCCTGTCCGTCGAGCCGGTCGATCAATTCAACACCTATATCAAGACGAACAAAGCCGCGCCGACGGAGCAAAAGACAGCGGTTGTACCTTGAGTAATTTATTCGGATGAAATCGGAGGGACGAGCGCCGTCTCGTCCCTTAAAAGTCGGCTTCTCCCGCAGAGGCACAGATCACGGAGTTTTTAACGTAAATTGTTTTGTCTTACAGGAGCGCGGGCGTCCCGCCCGCACTTTCCGGCATCCTGCCGGAAAGGTTCTTTTGCCTTTATCCTAACAACTTAGACAAAACCCGGCATGTTGCCCGGTGGTTTTGCATTTGCATGATTCCTAACCCGGCTGTTTCACGCGCTTCAGAAAACCGCTTCAAAGTGTCCTGCTCCAAAGTATGGCGGGAACAGAGGTGCAGGAACATCCGGGTTACATAGCCTGCATATGCCCAGCTCGTGTCTTTCCGCTGTTACGTCCCGGCGCTAACAGGTTGACCATTGAAATGAGTATGAAATATGCAGGCTAAAGCGTTATTTCGGACAATCGAAAGGCAACTCTGACACTCATCGCGCGTGTTCCAGATTCCTCACGGAGCTGGCAGGATACGGATTTGGCCATCGGAGTTGACTCCATTCATGAGACCGATTCAATTTTCAAGGGCTGACCCTCTAATAAATTCACCGCCGACAGGATTGGCAAACTCTCAGAAAGCATCCTGTCCGCCACGCCGGACGTCTCGCCCGGCGCTTGGCCTGTTTCGTCCACTGTCGGAACGTTGGAGTTAGCAGGAAAGACGTTGAGAATTGAGAGTTGACCCCGATAACATCCGCGCCGGCATGGCTATGCTGATTGCCGCGCTTTGCGCGGAAGGCGAATCGGAAATCCAAAACATCATCCAGATCGACCGAGGATTTTCGAACATCGACCAGCGCCTGCGCACCCTTGGCGCCAGGGTTGAGCGGTTGGAATGATTGTCAGGGGTAATATTGGATTAAGCCTTGGACGGGACGCCCAAGCCACAAGAGATGATAGTTCACCTTACTTTCAAACCTGCGGCTTTGGCCAAGGTATTTTGATTCTCGTCAAACGATAGAAACTCCGCCGCTTCAAGATATAGCGCCGTGGCTACGTGCAGGATGTCAAAAGCGCGATGGCCGCCGATCAGGGAATAAGTGGCCGAGAGCCTTTTTGCCTCTGTCATGACTTCGGCAAGATTGCACTTGGCTATCACAATGCCGCCATCGGCAATGTCAGCTTCAAAATCGGCAAGAATAGCGGCCGCATCCGTAGGGGAAAGCAGCCGGCGAAAGGCAGAGAGCCGGATCGCGTTCATAAATTCAAACTCATTAAACGCCGATAAAATCAAAGCTTGATTGAGTTTCCTGGCTGTCGCTTCAGCCTTGGCTGTATGCGCATCCCTTGCATAGAGGGAAAAGAGGAAACTGGTATCGCAACAAACCGGGCCCACGGCCTACCACTTTCCCTGGGATTCAGCCAGCAACGCCACCGATTGTTCTTTGGTCAAAAGTGGCAGCTTGCTTTTGTCGCGACACAAAGCAGCGCTCTTCTTCCAATCGTAACGGGTCGCTGATTTCGCCGGCTCGGGAACAAGCCATGCGATAACTGCGCCGCGCCTGCTGATGGCCACTTTTTCGCCCGCCTCAATCCATTTGAAAACGTCGAGATACCGGTTGCGAAGCTCCCTGACAGTGGCGGTTCTCATAATGCTACAATTATGTAGCACATGGCGTTTTAATAGTCAAGGAGCAGCCTGGGTGTTTTTTTAAAGAGGTCTGAACTCAGAACCCCATCTGCTTGCCGTTACCGATGTTGAAGAGCGAGGAAACAGACTCGCCGTAATGGATGCGCTTGATCGCCTCGCCCAACAGCTCGGCCACGCTAAGCACCGTAAGATGAACGCCGGGCACTTCCGGAACGGGCGTACTGTTGGTGGTAATCAGCTCTTCAATGCAGGAATTTTTCAGCCGCTCGATGCCCTTTTCGTTCAGGATGGCGTGCGAAACCGCTGCGAAGATTTTGAGCGCTCCCGCCTCTTTCAACGTTTTGGCGGCGGAGGTCAAGGTGCCTGCGGTCTCCGTCATGTCGTCCACCAGAAGCACATCGCGGTCCTTGACTTCGCCCACCACATACAGCGCCTCGGTTTCCGTGGCACTGACACGCCGCTTGGCGACAATTGCCAGCCCGGAATGCAGGGTCTGGGAATAGGCGGCGGCCATTTTCATTCCGCCGACATCGGGCGAGACCACGGTGAGGTTCTTAAGATCTTTCCGGGAAAGGTGGTTGTAAAAAACCGGGGCGGCGTAGAGGTGGTCCACCGGGATGTCGAAGAACCCCTGGATCTGCTGGGCGTGCAGGTCCATGGTGAGGACGCGGTGGGCGCCGGCGGCGGTGAGGAGGTTGGCCACGAGTTTGGCGGTGATGGGAACGCGAGGCTGGTCTTTGCGATCCTGCCGGGCGTAGCCGTAGAACGGAATGACGGCCGTGATGCGGGCGGCGCTGGCGCGGCGGGCGGCATCGAGCAAAATAAAAAGTTCCATCAGGTGATGGTTGGTCGGCGGGCAGGTCGGCTGGATGATGAAGATATCGTTGCCGCGGATATTTTCCTCAAATTTAACGAAGCTTTCACCATCGGGAAAGGCGGTGACGGTGGCCTCCCCCAGGCGGATACCGATGTAATCGGCAATTTTTCTTGCCAGCTCCTGGTTGGCGGAACCGGAAAAGACCTGGAGTTGTTTGCCGAAAGTTGAGCCTGACACGGCCGGCATTTTTGTAGGAAAGCGGGGTGACGGCAAGGGGAATTTTCACCAGAATGCATTAAATAAGGCCTGATACGGAAAGCCCGGCTTCGGTGGGCAGTTGGTTTGTACTGCTTTTTGCAGAAAAAGAATTTGACCTGAATGGCCTTTTCCTGCTCTATAGACGGTTCCGTTGTTGCAAAAAGGAAAGAGATATGGCTAAACGAATTACACTGAAAGCTGAACCGAGAACCACACGAGGCCGGAGTCAGTCAAAAAAGAACCGTAGCGCGGGTAAAATTCCCGCGGTGCTCTACGGTCATGGCGCGCCGAAAACCATCCAGCTCTCCGCTGTGGAGATCGTTTCGGCCATCAATGCCACGGGCCGGGAAGCCATGCTGGTGGACTTGGAACTTGAATCCAAAAAGCACCTCGCCGTCATCAGCGAGCTGCAAATCCACCCCGTCAAGGACAAGCTCCTGCACGTCGATTTTCATGAAGTCGATCCGAACAAGAAGATGCACGCCGAAGTGGCGGTGCATGAAGTCGGCGAACCGGCCGGCGTCAAAGTCGGCGGCGGTATTTTGGACCATCTGCTCCGCCATCTGCGCGTGGAATGTTTGCCCCAGGATTTGCCTTCGGAAATCGTGGTGGACGTTTCCGCCCTTGAGATCGGCCAATCGATCCATGTGAAGGACATCAAACTTCCTACCGGCGTCGTCGTCGCCAATCCGCCCGATCTGACCGTTTTTGCCGTGCATGCGCCGAAGGTTGAAGAAGAACCTGTGGCCGCTGCCGAGGCTGTCACCCAACCTGAAGTCATCACCGCGAAGAAGGATGAAGCAGGCGGGGATGCCAAGGCCCCTGAAAAAGCCGAGAAAAAAGAAGGCGCCGACAAGGAAAAGGGCAAAGACAAAGAAAAGAAGGGAGCATAATCCTTGGCCGGATTGTTTCCCCTCGTCGCCGGACTGGGGAATCCCGGTTCGGAATATGCCGCCACCCGACACAATTTCGGGTTTATGGTTTTGGACCGTTTCGCGCGCGAGGCGGGAGCAGAATGGAAATCGGCCGGTTTTGCCCACGCCCGGCTGGCGCGGCTGGATGACGGCGTCTGGCTGCTGAAGCCGATGGATTACATGAACCTTTCGGGCGCGGCGGTGAAGGCCGCGGCAGATTGGTTCAAGCTCGCGCCCGAGCAGGTGCTGGTCGTAAGCGATGACGTGAATTTGCCTTTGGGCCATCTGCGTTTGCGCGCAAAAGGTTCGGATGGCGGCCACAATGGGCTCAAGTCGGTGGAAGCCCATCTCGGTACGCAGCAGTATGCGCGCCTGAGAGGCGGAGTGGGAGCCGCGGAACCCGGGCGGGACCTGGCCGACCACGTGCTGGAACAATTTGGAAAAGACGAAAAGGAAAATTTGGAAAAAATGATTGTGCGGGCCTTGGAAGTCCTGCGAGAGTGCGAATCACATGGCGTGGAGTCCGCGGCCGCAAAAATCAACAACACATTATGAAGCAGAATTACGAAGCAATGTACATCCTGGATATCCAGGGCAAGGAAGAAGGCGTGGATGACGTGCTGGCGACGATCAAGCAGGCGATCGAATCGCTGGGCGGCGAGTTCAAAACGGCGCAGCGCATGGATCGCCGACATTTTGAGCGCGTGGCGGGACGTTTGGATTCCGGCTATTATCTCGGAGTGACCTTTGAGCTTGAAGGCACCAAGCTTTCCGCGTTGAAGGAAAAATTCCAGTTTGACGCCAAAATCTATCGCCAGAGCTATTTGAAGGTCAAACTCAAGGCCAAGAAGCCCGCCAAGCGCAAGGAAAAAGCCGTCGCCTAAGCAACTCCAACCTCCACCATCATGGCCTCTCTCAACAAGGTTTTTTTGATCGGCAACCTCACGCGCGATCCCGAGATCCGGCACACGCCCAAGGGAACGGCAGTGGGCGATCTGGCGATGGCGATGAACATGGTGTATCGCGGCCTGGACGGCACCGAAAAGGAAGAGGTTTGTTACGTGGATGTGGTCGTCTGGGGCCGACAGGCGGAAACCTGCAAGGAATATTTGAGCAAGGGCTCGCCGATTTTTGTGGAAGGCCGCCTGCAGTTGGACCAATGGGAAACCCAGCAGGGCGAAAAGCGCAGCCGTCTCCGTGTGCGCGCCGAACGGGTACAGTTTTTGGGCCGCGGCGGCGGCGGTTCCGGTGGGAGCTCTGGCGGAAGTTCACGAAGCAGCGCAGAACGCGATTCCGGCCACACAAGCTCCAAGGTGGAAAGCGAGCCTGCGAGCCGCCCGGGCCGAGAATCAGAGGATATCCCTCCCCCTGACGCCGCCGATGATGAGATCCCATTTTAAAAAGAATCTTTTTAAAATATAAATTAACGCCGAGGTGCATTGCTCTTCGGCGTTTTTTGCAGGAACCAGCTCCGAGCGAGGACTAGCGTAGAGATCTAAACCCAAAGGAAGCCAAACCCGATGAATAACACCGAATCCATCAGTTTTTTCTTCAGCCTGCTCATGGGAAACCTGCCCACGCTCATCGTGTGCTTCCTGGCAATTGTGACAATTCTCAGCATGTGGAAGGAAGGTTCCAGCGGTTCGCTCTGGGCTCTCATCGGCTTCGGCCTGCTTTTCGTTCTTTGCCTCGCCATGCCTGCCGCACAGGCCGCAGTCCATGCTTGGGGGGCTCAGAACGGAGATCACGCCCAGCGACTATGGGCCTTCTCAGCCCTCGGAATCGTTGGTTCCGTGCTTCACGCGGCCGTTTACCTGCTGTTGCTGGTGGCCGTGTTCACCGGACGCCCGCCGTTG
>JAQTNW010000071.1 GCA_028713655.1 Candidatus Methylacidiphilales bacterium
AACAGTCAGCCGACTTTTTTGCGCGCCAATTGAACCTTTTATTTATCGAAATCAGTCGAGCAACCTTCAGATGCATTCCATGTGCAACCTAACACCCCTTTTTCAACAGCCTCTTGAGAGTTGACCCTAAACTTTCTACGCCCCTCCTTACCCCGGCCCTCATACAGGCCCCGCATCTTCTCCAATACCTCTTTGCGACTCTCCAGACTCATAACTAATGACATCCTTTCACGGTGTCTTTAGTTATGCGGCAACGTTACTCTTTTAACCCCATTCCTACGACTCCCTCGGTGTCATTTCATTTGAGTCAATTCGGTGACCCCGGTATTTCTCGTTCTGTCTTGATTAAGCAGGGCAGAGCGCGTTAAGATCGAGCCGCAGGGAGTCTGTATGGCCATGCTAAAACGAGACACCGTCCGCTTTTCCTCGGAAATAAAAGACCGCACGATTGCCCTGCTGCGCACCCTGGTCCGCTCCCGTTATTTTCCAGAAGTCATCCCGGCGGAGGCGGAACTCAGCCGCCTCCTGCGCACATCGCGTTCCGCCGTCGCCATGTCGCTTCAGGTTCTGCTGGCGGAAAATATCATCAGCCAACACCCCGGCGGGCATGGCTGGATTTACAACGGTTGGACCCATCAACCCCCTGTCGGTGAAGTCGCCTTTACCGTCAATACAGACATCCTTCGCGGCTGGTACAGCCTCTTTCAGGACTGGCTGATCGGCTTTGAGAATGTCATGTTCGGCGAAGGCTATGAAACACGCCTGCTTTCTGATTTTCAAACCCCCTTGCAAAAAATTGAAAAGCTGCGCTTTGCCTGGGAGCACGGTACCATGGGTTTTGTACTCGCCAGCTACACGGAACCGTCCATCTGCCGCTTTTTCGCGGAATCCGGCATTCCTGCAGCGCTTCTCGGCAACGCCAGCACCAGCGAAGAGGAACTCGGACGCATCAGCTCGGACAACCGGACCGGGGAGGAAAAAATGCTCGCCTACGTGCTGGGTCAAAATCACACCCAGATCGCCTTTTACGCCACCGGGCTCAACTTCCACGACGGATTTCGCGAACGGTTCTCTTCTTATCAATCTATTATGCACCAATACGGCCTTGAACCGCGCGCCGACCTCGCCTTCAAGGAGCCCCACAATGAAATGTCGGCCCGCAAGGCCGCCGAGATCCTCTACGGCCTGCCCACCAAACCCACCACGGTCATCTGCGGCTGCGACCGCGAGGCCTTTGAACTGATCGCCGAACTCAAACACCTGGAAGTCGAGGTACCCAAGCACATCAGCATCTGTGGTTTTGATAACAACCACTTCGGGCAGATCCTGGAGCCCGCCCTCACGACCATCGACATTTTTGCCGTTGAAATGGGGCGTGTGGCCGCCAACTACCTGCTTAATGAAATGCAGGTACGCCAGATGCCCGTGAAAATCCTGTTGCCAACCCAGTTGATAGTTAGAAATTCAGTCAGTCCGATCGGCGCGCCTGATGCAGCGCCCCCCATACCGCCCCGGAACCTCCACGAAACCGGAAGCATTCTGGCATTCTGAATGGACCGGCGCACAAACCGGCATTCCACCCATCCCATGCCTTATTCCATCCTCCGCCTGGCCATCCTTCCATGCATCGCCTTGCTTGCAGTCCCGTTCATGGCCCGCTGCGAAGACGCCGCGCCGCGCATCGAAAAACCCTTCTCTAGCGAAGCCTCCGGCATGGACCCCGCGCCCGAACGCAATTTCATCCGCATTGCCACCTGGAAGATTGAATGGTTTCCCGCCGGACTCCGGCATGGTGCGGACGAAAATGCCCAGTTGCAAACAGCCGCCACAGCCGCGCTGATCCGGGAATTCGATCCGGACATTCTCGTGACACAGGAAACCCGCAACCTCCGCGCCCTTGTTTTGCTGAATAACAATCTCGGGTCGCGCGGATATTCCCGATTGGCCTCTTCCTGGTACTATGGCGAAAACTTGGAACAAAATCTCAATGACAAAATCCAGCAGCAATGCGGCATCCTTTCACGTTTTCCCTGGTCTGAAATTTGGGAGCTGGACTTTGCCCCCTTTAAAACAGCCAACCCGCCGGTTCGCGGCTGGCTGGCCGCGCGTTTCAACATCAAGGGCCGGCAATTCGTCCTCTACAACGCCTTTTTGAAAAGCAACACCGGCGTCGATAACGCGGAAACACTCAAGGCAAACGCTGCCAGCCGCGAAGCTTCCATTCGCGAATTAAAACGCGACTTGGACCGGCTGAATCTCGACCCGTACCGCGACAGGATTATTGTCCTGGGCGATTTTAATACCGACTACTTCGACAGTCGTTTTCAGGGCGAAAACACATTCGGCAAACTGGCTTCGATGGGGTTTCAGCATACCTGGGGCGCGGAAAGCCGACAAAATATCATCACCTACCCCGCAGCCGCGGGCGATGCCCGCCCGGATGAAGTTTATGACTACATTTGGCTCTCCTCCGCATGCGGAGACCCCGCACCCCAGGCGAAAGTCCTGGCCAAAGGCGCTTCAAAACGCAAGGGTGTGTTCGGTGGCGATGAACCCGGCCTGGCCAGCGACCATTACCCCGTCTGGGTGGATATTCCGTTAAAGTGAGGCTCCCCAACCTTACGAAAAGGGTATCTTCACATTCTTCAGCGCAAAGCCTCTAACATTCTATATTTCAACATCTTGTCGAATATGTTCATCAGCAAACTTGCGATATATTTCGGCCTGATCTCAGATTTTCTTGCCACTCACAAAGACTCTTCCATAATACAGCCAGTCACTCACTCGGACGGTAAGGATTTCTATACTGATTTTTGTCCAATAGGGAGCTCCGGCAATTTTCATTGTTCAACATTATGAACCCAATTCCTGATACCAAAAAATTAAATAAACGGCTTCCGGCAGGAGCTTTCATATTTTCCCTCTTATTCCATGTCGTCATCCTTGTCTGGATCAGCGGCGTCATTTTGATTAAACGGGTTGATCCGGCACACGCCTTTGGCGAATACACACCTCCCGCAGAGAACGTGGATGAAACACCACCGGCAGAACCGAAGGAAGAAACTCCACCCGAACCAAATCAGGCCAGCACCCCCACTCCAGACCAGCCGGCCACGCCGACAATGGATGCAAGCCCCAACTCTAATATCATTGCGGCTGAAACTCCCACAACCGACAATTTTAACGTCCAGCCCATAGTCGTCGCCAAACTTTCACAAACAACAGGTGATAGTTCGGACGCATCCCAACAAAAAGGCCTTCAGAAAGCTGGGGCCGGCGCCCTTGGCAAGCTATCCTCGTTTTCTTTCATGGGAATCAAGGCGGATTCCCGGCGGGTTGTTTTCCTTCTCGATACTTCAGGAAGCATGATCCTGGAAAAGAAGGGAGGCGGAAAAAGCTACGCCGCATTGAAGGATGAACTTGTCAAGTTGGTGGACGGATTGGATCAGGAAACCGAATTCAACGTGATCATGTTTGGCGATGGAGGCTGTGACACGTTTCAACCCAAGGCGGTGGATGCCTCGGATGAGAATGTGGCGGACTTCAAAAAATGGCTCGACCCCTACATGAAGGACAAGGCGGGAATGCGAAGGATCAACTATTATAACAGCTACGCTCATGGAATTAGCGGGACAACCCGCCTGGATATTGCGTTAACCGCGGCCTTTAAAATGCAGGCGGAGACGGTGTTTATTCTGACGGACGGAACGCCCAGTGTGCGGGTGGAAGATGACAAGGACTACATCAAGAAGGTGGAGGAATTCCGGATAAAAAACAAAGACCTTTATGAAAAATACGATGCAGAGGTAAAGGAATTCATGAAAAAGTATCCGGACGAATTGCAGCAAGCACAGAAAAAGGCCGCCGAAAAGAACAGCGCCCTGTCGGGAAGGACGCAGGAGGCTTATTGGTGGCTCCAGTACTCCCCGCATTATCCCAGGGACTCGCCCGACCACCGCCCGGACTATCCCAAACGGAGCAAACCCCCCTATCTGGTTGCCTCCGACTTCAATCAAATGCTCAGGGACATGCAAAAGGAAATTTACGAGCCCATCAACATGCCCATGCCGGCCATCAATATCATCGGTTATTACGTGGACGATACTTCCGAGAATTACCTTAAGGAAATGTTAAGGGGCATTCCGGGCAAATACCGCACCTTTAAAAAATAAGTACTGCAACTGACTGAAACTAACGTTTCGCATTCGTCGCTACATCAAGCTTCTCTTCCAACCGCCCGAGCAGGCGCAGGAGCCCGTCAAGAATGGTCAATGGGTGCGGAGGACAACCGGGAATGTAGAGATCCACGGGCACGACAGAAGCCGCCCCATTCAGAATCTGCGGATTCCCGACGAAAGGCCCCCCTGCAATCGCGCAGGCGCCGACCGCAATGACAATCTTCGGCTCCGGCACCGCGTCCCATGTCTTTTTCAGCGCCAGCTCCATGCCTTTCGTCACCGGTCCCGTAATGAGCAACCCATCGGCATGGCGGGGCGATGCCACAAACTGGATGCCGAAACGGCTCAGGTCCCACCCGATCGTGCCGAGCACGTTCACGTCAGCCTCACAAGCGTTGCAGCCGCCCGCACTTACCTGCCGCAGGCGCAACGAGCGGCCAAAGAGTTTGCGCAGTTTTTTGTCCAGCGCATCGGCCAGCCGGACCTCTTCATTTCCGGTTTCGCCAAGTACGAGATCTTCGCGGCGGCGTACGGCCATGCGATGGTCGCCGGTTTGAGTAATGGCATCCTGCGGGCAGGCTTCCACACAGGCGGCGCAAAAGATGCAACGGCCAAGATCAAGCGCAACGTTTTTGGATGGCAATCTTGTAATAGCCTCTGTCGGGCACACCGGAATACAATCGTCGCACCCCTCTCCGCATCGGGCCGCCTCGACCTTGAGCGCGCCGCCATGACGGTCGGGCAGCGCGGGAGCCGGGCCTTTGGGATAAGGCATCGTCTCGCAGCCGCGCTTCAAACGATTAACTAAAGTGTCCAGGACAAACATAAATTTTAGCTTGGGGTTACAAATCAAAACCGCAGTAGGAAAGGTTGAAGCTCTTGTTGCATATCGGGAAATCCGAGATGGCCGTTCCGCGCAGGGCCAGCGTCATGCCGATCCAGTTGTGAAAGGAAGGATCGATGATTTTGTAACGGCGGAAACGCCCGCCGGCATCGGTCAAAGCCACATGGCAAACTTCCCCACGCCAGCCTTCAACCAAGGCCACCGCCAGCATGCTGGCTCCGGGCGCGGCGAGTTCGCAGCAAATTTCACCATCGGCCGGCGCGGCAAGCTGTTCGCGGACAAATTCGCCAGATCGCTGGATCTCAAGTGTGCGCACACGGGCGCGGGCAAAGATATCACCCCCCGGCCACACAGCCACCGGGGCCTGGGCAAAGCGGTGCCAGCCCGCAGGGTGGTCATAACGCACGTCTCGCACGAGGCCGCACGCGCGCGCCGCCAGGCCGACCAGCCCGATTTCCCTGGCTTGCGCGGGAAAAACCGTGCCGACATTTTCAAATCGCGCGCGCACGGATGCGGCGTCCCAGAACCACGCGACAGCTTGTTCGATTTCGCACATGGCAAGCTTCAACCGTTCCTGCAACTGGGCCACTCGGCTGGGTTCGAGGTCATGGCGGCAGCCGCCTGGTCGCACAAGGCCGCGCCCAAAACGATTGCCGCACATCAACGCTGTGAGATTGAGGAAATCACCGCGGATTTTGCCACAGGCGGCTGAAGTGGGCAGAAACGCAACATCGTTGGCCAGCGCTCCGATGTCGCCGGTGTGATTGGCCAGGCGTTCAAGCTCAAGCGCAAGCGCCCGCAGCCATTGCGCGCGCAACGGAGTCTCACTCCCGGCAAGCGCTTCCATCACCGTCGCATGCGCCGTGGCGTGGGCGATGCTCGTATCGCCCGCCGCTGTTTCAATCTGGTTGATCGTCGCGCGGTGCGGACCTCCTGCGAGCGCCTCCTCCACCCCGCGATGCTGGTAGCCCAGCGCGATCTCCAAATGCAACACCTCTTCGCCCGCGCATTGGAAGCGGAAGTGGCCGGGTTCGATGACGCCGGCATGGACCGGGCCGACGGCAACTTCGTGAATCTCGCGGCCATTCACGCGGAAAAAATCACCGACGGCAGGCGCGTTGCCATCAGTCCGGCGTACGGGTTTGAGCCACGGATGGCCCACGGGTGTGAGACCGTGCTGCTCCCAGACCTCACGCTCAAACAAATGCGCCTGCGGATTCGCCAGGGTAAGAGAAGGAAACGAACCTGAAAATGGCGTGCTGCGTGCGACAGCGAGCGTATTGTCAGCGTCAAAGGCAATCACTGCGACCAGGCTGGCGCCGTCATCTTCCGGCACGCCAAACCACGCGCAGAGGCGGGCGCCGCGATCCAATTCCGCCGCCGTCGCGCGGACAAAATCCGTCGCAGGCCATGCAGGCACCTCGGCCCAGGAAATTCCTGCAGCGTTGGTCAGAAGCGCAAATGGGGTGGAGGAACTCATGGTGATGAAGAAAATTGAATGGCGGCAGCCGTCCATGCCTCTTGTAAAATTGCGGGAGTAAAGAGTCCCAGCCACAAGGACAAACCCAGCAGCAGCAGCGGAGGCACAATCAGGCCGGCTGTTTCCACAAAACGTTTGCCGCCTGTTTTTGCCGCCGTACGCGGGCGTCCGTCCACCACGCCAAAAACCACGCGGGTCAAACCAAAGAAGGCGAGCAGGAGGCAGCCGAGGAATAACGCAACAACAGTCCCGTGCCCGGAGGCCAGCGCAGCCCGGACAACCCGCAGCTCGCTGAAGAATGGGCCAAAGGGCGGACAGGCTGTGACGGCAAACATTCCGGTGACAAAAATCGCAGCCGAACGCGGCGTGAGAACAGCCATGCCGCGCACGTCATCCATCGAAGCCGAACCCGCCGCGCGCCGGATATTGCCCGCGCTCAAAAACAGCGCGCCCTTGGTCAGGCTGTTGCTCCACACATGAAACAGAGCCGCCGCCATGCCCGCGCCTCCGAGGGCTAGGCCGATGCTCAGAATGCCCATGTGTTCCACACTCGAATACGCCAGCATCCGCTTGAAGTCGCGCGTGCCTAACAAGAACAGCGCGGCCACAAACATCGAAAAGAGCCCG
>JAQTNW010000072.1 GCA_028713655.1 Candidatus Methylacidiphilales bacterium
AGGCCAAAAAGAAATGGGACGAACAATACGGAGCCGCCAATGCCGCGGCCCTGAACACATGGAAAAGCGAGGCTGCAACATTGGCCACTGAGGGCAAACCGGCGCCGCCCATGCCCAAGCCCGAGCCTCCGGCTCCTGTGCCGCCTTTGTCTCCCGATGGCTGGGCCAAAAGCCCGACCGGACTTTTTAACGCGATGGTTGCCCCGTTGATACCTTACGCGATCAAGGGTGTGATCTGGTATCAGGGGGAAGCCAATGAGGATGCCCCCGCCCAGTACGCCACTTTGTTTTCCCGGATGATCACCGACTGGCGCGAAAAATGGGGGCAGGGTGATTTCCCATTTTTATTTGTACAGCTTGCCAATTTCAAAAAGCGAAGTGATGTGCCGACCGATAGTGCCTGGGCTCGCGTACGTGAATCACAATTGAAAACCCTCAAGCTGCCGCAGACGGGAATGGCTGTTATCATCGACCTTGGCGTGGAGAATAATATTCACCCCATCGACAAGTATGACGTTGGCCTCAGATTGGGCAAAGCAGCCCGGCATGTCGCCTATGGACAGGATTTGGTTTATTCCGGGCCGATCTTTCAATCGATGACTGTCGAGCAAAACAAGGTGCGGATTAAATTCAGCCAGATTGGCGGCGGGCTTGCCATTGGCACCCCGCCATGGACTCCTCCGGGAGCTGTTCCACCTTCCACGACCGAGCTCAAGGGATTTTCCATAGCCGGTGCGGATCAAAAATGGGTTTGGGCCAAGGCACAAATCGACGGTGACAGTGTGCAAGTTTGGAACGAGGAAGTGACCGACCCGGTTGCGGTGCGTTACGCCTGGGCCGACAATCCCGAGTGCAATCTCTATGACAAGGAAGGGCTCCCAGCTTCGCCGTTTCGAACCGATGACTGGCCGTATCAAGTGCAAGCGCATTAATTTCAACAGTTAGAATTCATCTTCTCTAGCCCAGCCCCGATTTTAAGCTACGCTAATAATGTGGTTTACTGCAGGATTATCCAGATCCCCCTTCAACAGTTGAAAAAGTGTCGTCCGGCACTTCTTCTTGCTTTCCTGCTTTCCAGCACCGCTTTTTCCCAAACCGATAACCTCCTGAAAAATCCCGGCTTTGAAAACGGCCTCTCAGCTTGGTCGCCCAATCCCGCCGATTCCACGCGCCTGCATGTTACCGAGGAAGCGGCTTCCATGGGCAAGATGGGGCTGCGATTTGGCGGAGATGACAGTCAGGACCGGCTCAGTCTGGCAAGTGAACAATTCCCGATCCAGGCCGGCCATATCTATCGTCTGACCTTTTGGGGTCGCATGGGCGGCGCCAAGCCCAATCTGATGGCCAAACTCATGTTCGCCGACGGAGTTGGCAAGGCGATTTTGCCCGTCAATATGCCGGGCTTTTGGCCGGTCATCGAAGTCAAGGCCGGCCAGGCGTTCAACCTCTATACGGCTCAGGCAACGGCCCCCGAAGGGGCAAGCACCCTCTCAATCCTCCTGTCTTTCCAGAGCAAATCCAAGGACACGACGGATGTGGACGATTTTGCCCTGACGGAAATGACCCCGGAAGCAGCCGCCAGAACCGCGCTCCCGCCGCCGATTCCGATTGAACCCTTGCTGGCGGAAATCAAAGCCAATCCGACCCGGGGCAAGTCTTCCCCGAAAATCGTCCTCAAGCTCGATGATTTTGCCATCAGTTGGGCCAAAGGCCCCTTGAATCAGGTACATCACCACTGGCTGCGGATCGAAAAATTTGTCGAGGACAGAAAAATCAAGGTGGGGATCGGAGTAGTCGCCAAAGGTCTGGAAACGGCCAGCCCCGAAGTTCTGGAGTGGATGAAGAAAATGCATGACAGCGGACTCGTCGAATTCTGGCTGCACGGTTATGATCACGCGCCATGGACCGGTCCCGACGGCAAGGAAATGCCCGAAGGCCGGGGCCGCTCCGTCGAGGAAGAAATACAGCGCGAGACCCTGTGCCAGAAAATCGCCGGGGAAAAACTTGGTTTCCACTTCGCTTCCTATGGGCCGACCGGCAGCGGGCCGCAGCCGCTCATAGACGAGGCGTTTCTGCAATCTCTGCAGAACGATCCCTACATGAAAGACATCATGTACCCCTGGCCGATCGATGAGATGGGCAGCCAACTCATGGCGAAGGGCAAGGTCACGGTGCTGGATCGCGTTTTTCCGGTGAACATCGAAGCCGTCGTCGGCCATCCCCGCTTTGATGTCTTTTTGCAAGGCTACGCGCACAATCGTGGGCGCGGCTATTTCATCCTTCAGGGACACCCGCCGCTCTGGGGTTGGGACGATACGGAAAAGAACGAGACGTACGGGGAGTTCTTGAAAATAGTCGATTTTCTCAAGGAGCAAGGCGCTGCGTTTGTCACTCCCGAGGAATGTGCCGCAGCTCAAAACTCCACCCCTCCCGTGGCGGGGTCTGCTCCCGTCATCCCCGAAAAAACCCCCTGACACTTTTATTCCTATGCACACATCTGCCAGCATCAGCCCGAAGGGCGGCGAAAAGGAACCGGCCTGTTCAACAAAGAACACCGCCGAAAAAATCGTTTTTGCCCTCACGGAGGAAAGCAAGAAGCAATATCTGCCGCTTTTTAGTTCCATTGGATTTCCAGCTATGGATTACGATTGGATTGATATTTCTTCCATGGATGCCTCCGCCTGGGAGCAGACTCTCTTTCAAATCAAGCCGACGGTGCTGGTCACTTGTTGGGGGACCCCGGCCATTCCCGAGGGGTTTGCCCGCTCCCCGCATATGTCCTTGCGCTACGTCTGCCATCTGGCGGGCGGGGTCAAGTCGATTGTTCCCCGTCATTTGATTGAGAGGGGAGTGCTTGTTTCCAACTGGGGGACATCCATCAGCTACGCGGTTGCGGAACACACAATCCTCCTCGTGCTGGGCGCCTTGCGGAATCTCCCGGCATGGAACCCATGTCTGGATCAATGGCCGAAGAATATAACCCCGTTTGCCTGTTTGACCTTAAACACGCGCTCTTTGCGGGGCAGGCGTGTGGGATTGCACGGGTTTGGCGCCATCGCCCGCGAACTGGTGGCGATGTTAAAACCCTTTCAGGTCGAACTTGCCTCGTACTCCCGCGGTGTGCCGCGCAGCTTGTTTGAACAATATGGAGTCCGCTGTTGCGACAGTCTGGAAGAACTTTTCTCGGGCAGCGAGGTTCTGATTGAATGCGAATCCCTTACACAGCGCAGCCAGGGATCGGTGACGGAGGCAATTCTTCGCCTCCTGCCGGAAGACGCCGTCTTCGTCAACGTGGGGAGGGGGAGGATCGTTGATCAAGATGCGCTGGCCCGGCTGGCTTTCGAAGGCCGCCTGAGGGTCGCACTGGATGTCTATGAGCAGGAGCCGCTGCCCGCGGATTCCCCCTTGCGCCGGACACCCCACACCTTGCTTTCACCACACATTGCCGGCCCGACGCTGGACGGGTTTTTCATTCTAAGCCGGTTTGCCGCGGAAAATATCCGCAGCTATCTGGACGGCGGCAAAATCCAGGGTCAGGTGACTTTGGATGCCTACGACCGTTCCACCTAAATTTCTATTTGTAGAACAAAAAGCCTCTGGCCGGGATGTTGCGATTGCCGCATAGTGGCGTTCAAGCCTATGAAACACGCAACTCCACAGCTCCCGCGCCAGAGGAGCTGGTTTAATTTTTTGGCCTTTACAGTGCTCCTGGCGCTTCCGGCCTGTGCGCAAAACGAAAATGCCAACCCGGTGGTAAATCCGGGGTTTGAAGACGGGGCGAACGGTTGGCTCATCAAGGATTCCATGTCCACCGTTGTTCCCGAGGCGGCGCACGAGGGAAAAATGGGCCTCCGCATTTCCGACCAGGATCCCAAGGGCGGCTCCAGCGTTTTCAGTTCGAAGCTGGCGGTGACGCCCGCCACAGCGCTTAAATTGAGTTTTTGGGAAAAGAGCGACAAGCCCGGCTTTCTCGGTGTTTATCTCTATTTTTATACGGAGAGCGGGCAGTTGATCAATGATCCCCTGCAACGCGCCGGGGCCGGGCATCCCGTGTGTGGAGCCAAGGATGGGGATGGCCAGTGGCATCAATTTACCCTTAACGCAGCGGCGCCAGATGGCGCCGCATCGGTTGCTCTGTGGATTCATTCCTTTGGCGGATCCGTGGGTATCGCGGATGTGGACGATTTTTCCCTGGAAGGGGCCGGAGCCAGGCTGGCCTCGCAGGAATCCGCTCCCGTGGCAATGGCAGCGGTTCCCGCAGCAGCGCCTGTGGATCTCCCGCCGCGGAAAGCCCCGCCCAAAATCATCATCAAGGTGGATGACCTGCGGCAGGTGGATGGCAAGGTGAACGGCCTCTGGATCAAGTTTGCCGAGTTTATCAAGTCGCGGAAAATCAAAGCCAACATCGGCATCATCTGCGAGACGCTGGAGACAACCACGCCGGAATACACCCAGTGGATCAAGGACCAGCAGGCCACCGGTCTTTTTGAATTCTGGTTCCATGCCTGGGACCACAACACCCATCTTGAAAACGGGGAACAGTTCAACGAATTCAATAATCGTCCTTACGAGGAACAAAGAAAGCGCTTTGAGCGTTCCCAGCAGCTTGCCGTCGAAAAGCTCGGATTCCCCTTTCACACCTTCGGCCCTCCGGGAGGCGTGGCCACTCCCTGCTTTGATGCCAATACCATCCGTGTAATGGACGAGGATCCCAACATGAAGGTCTGGCTCTATCCCGTCCCGCTTGACGAGCCCGGGAAGCAGCTCGCTGCCAAAGGCAAGGTCGTCATTCTGGACCGCGTCTGGGAGGTGAACATCGAAAGCAAGGTGGGCTTGCCGGACTTTGACAAATTTGTGGCCGGCTATGCCAAACATCCGGAGCGCGAGTACTTTGTCATTCAGGGTCATCCGATGCACTGGGCCCCGGACCGTTTTGACAACTTCGTGAAAATCATCGATTTCCTCACGGAACAAAAAGCCGAGTTTGTCCTGGCCTCCGAATACGCCGCTCACCCCGCCGGGCAGTAGCACCAGCACATTTCTCGCGTCAAGGACGCCAAGCACACAAGGTAATACAAAGATTCATTTTTTTGATTAGCGCTAGCTGAATTCATCCTCCTGAAAAGCTTGCTGTTATACACAAGTGGGATTGGGTCAACATGGCAGATGCATGGACGGGATTTCTGGATTGCCGCGTCGTCGGGCGAAGCCCTCCTCCTCGCAATGACGCGGTCGCGTAAGGCGCAGTATCAGCAAGGCATGCTGATATGGGCTGTTCGCCATCGCGAGAATCCAAACCTTTCAAAAAGCTGTTTTGAGCGGGAATGAACGTGAGCTGTAGCTTACCGCAACGCGGTTGCATCTTTCAGCCCAGGGTTGGCGCGAGTCAGCGAGAGCCCACCCTGGGTATCTGTCAAAAATGTTCCCAACTCTGAAGGAGTTCACTCGCGATGCCTATCGGAGTTGCAGCGGGGCGGCATGGGCGAGAGGAGGACGGAACCCATTCAGGGTTCGGGGTATATTTTGATTTTACCCAGGGTAGCTCGTTCCTCGCAACCCTGGGCTGGAGGACGAAACGCCGTTGGCGTTTTAGCTAACATCATATATCTCAACATCTTGTCACATCTGTTAATTAGGAGGCCCATCTGAAACACTCGCGAGGATGTCGGAGTTGGGCCGTGGCGATCCAGTACTTGTGTATAACGAAGAGCTGAAATGGGGGAAGTAAAGGGGGTTTGGTTTGCCTGCCAGCAGAAGCTTCAGTGAAGGCTGGGCCGCAGGGGAAAATGGTGAATGCAGAATGTGGAATTCAGAACTTCATAATTCTTAATCCATACTGCTGACTTTCTGCTGCCGCAATGTTTTTCCGGAATGCCATTCGCTCTCGATCAGGGTTCGGATCGGCGTTTCAGGCAGTCCGCGCTCGCCGCGCTGTATCATGCCAATAACCAAATCGATGGCCTTTTTCCCGATCAGGATGTCATTCTGATAAATCCCGGAAAAATATTTTTCATCATGCTTGAGAGCGAGGCTGGCGTAGCCCATGTCACCCGGAAATTTATAGCCCCAGGACATCAAAAGTTCCGCACTGTCATCTGTGGCAACGATTACTTCCGGTTTCTCCTTTTTGATCCACTTCTCCACCCGCTCCCTGTTGTTCTTGAAAGCGTCCGTAAAGTGGCTTATTTCGATCTGATTGGGATTTTTCCAGTTCCACAATTCCCAGCCGCCTAACATTCCATTCTCCACCTTCTCGTCCCAGTTCAGTCCGACGCACAACCCCGCCCGTTTGTAGCCAAGATCCCGGAGGCGTGTGAAGATCAGATTCATGGAATGAAAGTGGTGATTGGTCACCACATGCAGCGATGCCGGGCGCATGCTGTAGCCGAGCGCGACGGTGGATAATTCTTCATAGTCAAAGGGTAGAATGGTTTGGGATTCGGGCTGGGGCGCGATCAGCATGCCCTGGATGTTCCGGGCCTTGAAAATGCGGTTGATTTTCTCCACGTTCATTCCCGGTTCGCGCAGCCAGAATTCTTCCAGGACATAGCCGCGTTCTTCCGAGCGCTCTTTCGCTCCCTGGTAATATTCCAAAAATTCCGCGTTGGAGAGCATATGATAGCGTTCCGGCCAATTATTGATCCATGCAATGGTCGCCTGGTAATGCGGCTGCGATTTGGATTGCCGGTAGGCGTTCAATGAGGCCAGCATGGGGTCGGGCCGGTACCCCATCTTTTTGGCCAGCTTTTGGATTTTGCTCCGGGTGGCGTCATTCAAGCGGGGGCTGTTGCGAAGCGCCAGGCTGACTGTGGTAAAGTGCAACCCGGCTATCTTGGCAATATCACGGATGGTGACGCGCTGCTCGGCCATACGGGAGACAATGATTCTACAGTTAGAAAACAATTGCAATTAAAACCGCTTTGATCCTCAATTTAATGTTTTATATTGTAAATACGCAACAACGCTTGCCCGAGCGAGCCCAAAAACGTATTCCCGCTCAGGCGAGCTTGAAATGGAACGGACCCAGTGAAAAATCGAGTGCA
>JAQTNW010000073.1 GCA_028713655.1 Candidatus Methylacidiphilales bacterium
TTTGTCTGTTGGGGGCTCGAAATGAACGGCACTTGGTTCCCGTGGTCCGGCTATTTCTACCGGGATAAAAATGCGCGCAACGAGGACGAAGGCTGGACTGCCGGGGTTGAGAAATACAAAAAAGCCTACCGCTACGTCGTGGACCATGTCCGCGCCCGCGGCGCGCGGAACATCCTCTGGGTCTATCACGCCAATAACTACTCCTATCCGACCGATGACTGGAACGCCATCGAGAAATACTATCCCGGAGACGGCTATGTGGACTGGATCGGCATGAGCGCCTACGGCCAGCAATTCCCCGCAGACGCCTGGGTTTATTTCCATGACACGGTCGATTACCCCTACCAACTGCTGGCCGCGCTTCATCCGACGAAACCCATCATGATGGCCGAGTGGGGCGTGGGCGAATTCCCCCCTTCCAAGCGCAAGGCCGAATGGATCCGCGAGGCGTTGAAAAGCTTTGTCCGCAATTATCCGAGGTTGAAAATCGCGATCTTTTGGAATGAACGCTGGGCGAATGAAGACGGTTCCTACAGCAACCTGCATGCGGACTCGTCCCTCGAATCCCTCAAGGCCTTCCGTGATGGCATGGCGGACCCGCTTTGGATCGACCGGCCCGCGCCGCATCTGAAGGCGAAGTAATCATTCTCTTCATGTGCTTAAAATTTTCGTTCCTTGTGTTCTCTCGCCGCAAACAGAACCCCCTTGTCTTCCCTCTTTTCAGGGGGATAGTTGCTGTCTGTCTTCAAGTTTACATCCGCGTTTATCCGTGTCCGCCTGCTCGCGACGGGTGTCGGAGTCCGTCCTTCTCTTTAAGTTTTCAGTGCTAAGTTTTAAGGCTCTTGTTTTAACCTTCCTTGATCTTCGCGATCTTCCTGTAAAAAAGCGTTTTGCCCTTTCGTGATTTTCGTGTGTTTCGCGGGCAAAACTTCGTGCCTTTATGGCAGTTATGTCCTACGCTGCACTTTATGAAATCCGCCTATGAACTCGCAATGGAACGGCTCGAAAAATCACAGCCGGCCGCCAAACTCAGCGACGCCCAACGGGCCGGGCTTGCGGAAATAACCAACCGTTACGAATCCAAAATCGCCGAGCGCAAAACTTTTCTCGAAAGTAAAATCCGGGAGGCGGAATTCGCCGGCGACCTGAAGGAATCCGGCGAACTCAGCGAACAACTGCGGCGCGACCTGTCGGTCCTCAATGAGGAAATGGAAGCGAAAAAGGAGGCGGTCCGCAAAACCTAAAAATAAAGGGTATTCCGGAATCCGACGACCAGCGCGTTGTTGTTTTGATCCGAGCCGCCCGGATGCAATATCCATTGAATATCCGGTTGAAGGCTCCAGAACGGTGTCAGTGAAAGGGAATAGGTTCCCTCAACGACAGCTTCATAATCCTGGATCGGATTGAATCTCGGGAAAATTTGCTTCAAACCCTGTTGATAATCGGTGGTATTATCCGAAATTCCGGCATAGGCGGCGCCAACAGCCAGGACATCATCCTGCCGCCCCGGAATCAACCCCTTGTAACTCAGCCCGCCATCCGTGTAGAAATCAAACTGCGTGGTTCCGCTTTCATTGTCCCCCACGCGCCAAAATAATGTAAGGCCCCTGTCATCGGACTTGGGCTGCCGATAAACCATCTGGTCGGCGCTAAAATATAATCCGACGTGATCGTCATGATTCAAATTGCGGTTCACCAAAGCCGTGTAGTCGGCAAAGGTCCCGGTTGGAGGACCAAACGCATTTGAAAGCCCTATAAACTGTGACACCGATGGTCCGGTCCGGGACGTATCCGTGTCCCGTGTCCGATACCAGCCGCCCAGTCGGTACGTGCCGGGAAGCCCCTTGTCACCCTGCCCTTGATTCAATTTATAGCCCACTTCCATCAGGCCCAACGCCCCCTGGTCTTCATTGATTGCAATATCAATCCCGTTCGACGGCGGCGCATTCACCGGAACGGCTTCCTGTGTGCCTGCATAGGCGCCCGCCTGAAAATAAAATTCGTCAATCGGCGCATAGTGGATGACAAAACCGGGAACCGAATTCGAATAAGGCCCCTGCTGCGCCCTGCCTCCGATAATTTCCGGCCAGCCGAAGGCGCTGTTGGAAAATATCCAGGAAACGTCGTTCCCGGCAAAATTGTTTCCCGGCCCCATGTAACCCAGGGTAAGAACCAGCTTTTTTTCAAAAAGACTTTGCTCGTAGTAAAAATCCACCGACCATTCATCCGAAGTGGGGCCGATATTGCTGGCTCCCAGAAGATCGCCGACATCATTTCCCGTAATGCTGCCGCCATGTACATAATCCGCATTCACCCGAAATACGCCGCCGGGCCACGAACCTCCCGTCAGCTTTTCCGTTTGAAGCTCCAAGCCCAATACAAGCTGGCCGTCGTAAATGCTGCCGGTCTTGATTCCGCCCTGTACATTGGCCTGTACCTCGCTGGTATAGGATCCGTTGAAGACAATGCCGCGATCCTCCATTTTGTCGCGAATACCCCACCAGTTCCACGTCAGGTTGTCCTGCTTTAAATACCCGCCAGACTCCGAGCGAAGCGGAGGCCTGGGAGGCAGAAAACCGACGCCGAACTCATCGGTAATGCTATCTCCATGTGCTGGAGCTAAAATAAACGATGCCGCAAAAAGGAAAGACAGGAGGAATGCGGGCAATTTTTTACGCCCGGAACCGTAAAATGCCTTTGAGCAGCCCTCTATTCTCATAAACGCCTTCGGAGTTGCCGCGCAACTAAGTGACTTTGTGCGCGGGTCCTTCCACCTCTGAAGGATCGTGGTGATGGTGATGCCGACGGTGGCGGCGCAGCGACTCGATGATTTCCTGGCGATGAAGGCGCCGCAGTTCCAATAGTTTGTCGCCCAAAACTTTCAGACGGAAGTGGCGGCGCAGCGATTGGTTGATGCGGTCATCGGAAAACCCGAGCTTTCTCGCCGTGTCTTTGAGCAAATCCAACTCTCCCGGTTTCAGCACACCGAGTTCACGGCCATGACCTGCAAGTTGCAAAATAAATTCAATCGAGCTTGCGCCTGAAGGCAGGTCTGTGGCTTTTCCAATATGAATAAACGACCCGTCATCGTGGCCCTGGATCCCCTCACCGGCTCCCGCCCGGAAAATTTGCCGGTTGAGGGAAAGCACTGCCAGTCCCCCACTGGTTGCTCCAAAGGAACCGTCCGCACCGATAAAGCCCGAGCCTCCCCGCGCTGCGGCCACGCCTTGGGGGCACTCCACGCGGAAATAAGAATTGGGCTTCGGCTTGCCGTCATCGGGGAAGGCATTGAAGACATAATACACACGCCCTTTATACAGATCCAACTTGGAGTGGATCGGGGGAACGTAGTTTGTGGGAAGGAAGGCGGTTTTCGTGTTCGCAGCCTGGATGTTCTCGGCTGATACTTCAGCAATGACCAATTCGCTGTCTTCCCCGACCCGCACCATCACGCCACCCGCCTCCTTGAAAATCACACTGCTGTCCGGATAGGTGCAAATCGTAGTCCCAACGGGCAGCTTTTCATTGCCTTGCATCGGAATGAGCTCGTTTGAATTTGGAAGGGCATATTCGGCCCCGCCTTCAAGCGTCGTCACCGTTGCAAATTGGGCCCATAGACCGTTGACCGCCCCTGAGAGCAGGAAAAATGCCGCCAGAACTGTTCTTGAAAGTCTCATAATTGTATAAGAATGCGTTTCACATCCATCTATCTGGATAATGCATATCTCCCCACCCTCATTCAAGGCGAATGCTGGGCTTCAACGTGTGTTATTCCCATGCTGAAGGTGTTTTGAGGGGGAATGAACGGGAGTTGTAGCTTACCGCAACGCGGTTATATCTTTCAACATCTTGTCACATCTGTTCATTAGGAAGAGGACATCACCGACGTCCGACGCGGCAATCCAGTGCTCATTTTAACCGCAGCCTGCCCCGCCGATGGCTACCGGGGATGAAAAAGCAGCCCGGCTCTGCTTAATACGCCGCCTGGGCGCCCGAGATGTTTTTCTTCCCGATCCAGGGCATCAACGAACGCAGGCGGGCGCCGGTCTTTTCGATCGGATGCTTGGCCCCTTTTTTCAGCAGCGAGTTGTACTTTTTATAGCCGCCCTTGTATTCCTTGATCCACTTTTTGGCAAACTTGCCGCTCTGGATGTCTTTCAACGCCTCTTTCATGTGCTTCTTCACCTTGGCGTCGATGATCTTGGGGCCGACGCTGACGTCGCCCCATTTGGCGGTTTCGGAAATTGAAAAGCGCATGCCGCTGATGCCGGCTTCATTCATCAGGTCCACGATCAGCTTCAGCTCATGGAGGCATTCAAAATAAGCCATCTCGGGGGAATAACCGGCCTCCACGAGGGTCTCAAAGCCTGCCTGGACCAGCGCGCTGCAACCGCCGCAAAGCACGGTCTGCTCGCCGAAAAGATCGGTCTCGGTTTCCTCCTTGAATGTGGTTTCCAACACGCCCGCGCGGGTGCCGCCGATGCCCTTGGCCCAGGCCAGGGCGATTTGTTTGGCGTCCTTGCCAGGATTTTGATAAATCGCGATCAGCGAGGGCACGCCCTTGCCTTCCGTGAACTGGCGCCGGACAATGTGGCCAGGGCCTTTTGGCGCTACCATGATGACATTAATATTTTTTGGCGGCACAATGGTCTTGAAATGGATGGAAAATCCATGCGAGAAAAGCAGGGTCTTGCCTTTTGTGAGATTGGGCGCGATGTCCCGCTCATACGCGGACGGCTGCTTGGTGTCGGGAATGGCCACCATGATGACATCCGCGCGTTTCACGGCTTCCGCCGTTTCCAGCACCTCAAACCCCTTGGCCTGGGCCACCGGGATGGATTTGCTCTCCTTGTAAAGGCCGATAATCACATTGACGCCGCTTTCCTTCAGGTTCAGCGCATGGGCGTGCCCCTGCGATCCGAAGCCGAGCACAGCCACGGTTTTATTGTTCAGATATTTGAGGTCGGCGTCTTTGTCTGTATATACTTTCGCTGGCATAGGATTCCTTGTTGATAAATTTAGTTTTAGTTCCGAGGCAGGACTACTTTTCCGGTCCGGACCAGTTCCTGCACGCCGAAATTTTCCATCAGGGCGATGAATTTCCCGATCTTGGTCTCATCCCCTGTCACTTCAATCGAAACGCTTGAGGGCTGCACATCCACGATCTTGGCCCGGAAAATATCGCAAATCTGCATGACTTCGGAACGCGTCCTGGCGTCGGCCTTCACCTTGATCAGCACCAGTTCGCGGTCCACGCATTCGCCATCCTTGAAGTCCCGCACTTCAATGACATCCACCAGGCGGTTCAATTGCTTGGTCACCTGGTCCAAAACCTTGTCGTCCCCCACCACCACCATCGTCATGCGCGAGGTCGTCGGCTCCTCCGTCGGCCCGACGTTGAGGGTGTCAATATTATATCCCCGCCCGCTGAACAGGCTGGTGATCCGGGTCAGCACCCCGAATTTGTTTTCCACCAAAACTGATAGGGTGTGTCTCATGTCCTTTTCTTTTGCGCCAAGTTAAAAATGCCAAAAATAAAAAGCCCATCCGGCCTGCAATTGGTAAGGATGGGCCACAATCTACCGGCACTACAGCCTCCCCTTACCCCCGGTTACGACAGTATCACAGGGCGGCCAGCGAATGCCAATCAGCTTGAAACCGTACCGCGGAGGGAGCCGGGCGGTCAATGCGAAAATGCCTCACTTGCTCTTTTTCAGGGTCACGAGTTCATCGCAGGACTGCATGTACTTCTGCTTCAAATCATCGTGTTCCTTCCTCAAGGCTTCCATCTCGCACTCCAGGGTCCGGATTCTTAAATCCTTGGCAATCTCCATGCTTTCCGACAAACCCTCGTCCGTCGGGGTTCCGGGCGCCTGCACCATTTCCTTCTGTGCCTCCTGCATTCCCTCTTCGCCCAACACATCCCGGATCGTCTTCACTTCCCCGGTCTTGGCATGCACCAGCTTGTCATTTGTTGAAATCTCCCCCGCCGTCAGGAATTCCTTGATCGTGCCCGCGGTCGTGGGGCCGTACGAAGTGCCGTCCTCCGATTGAATGGTCCAAATCATCGCCAGGTCCTCGCACTCCAACGCCAGCATCCAGTCGCCGGCCTCGAAGGCAATTTCATCCTCCGGAGAGATGTAGGCCGTGTCCGC
>JAQTNW010000074.1 GCA_028713655.1 Candidatus Methylacidiphilales bacterium
AACAATGCACGGCGGAGGAATCGAAAAAGATCCGGCGCACAAGCTACAAGGGCGTGGGGCCCGGCCTGTGGTTTGCACACGAAATGCTGCGGCGCACGGGCGTACCCCAGGGCTTGATTTGCGCCGCTCATGGAGGCACGAGCATGACGCAATGGAGCCCCGTCCGGATGATGGACGAAAAAACTTCGCTCTATGGTTCGCTGATGGATTCGGTGGAGGCAACCGGACAACCTGTTGCCGGAGTCCTTTGGTATCAGGGCGAAAGCGATGCGAATGCGGAGGCCGTTCCCCAATACACGGATCGGATGAAAAAGTTGGTGACCACGCTGCGTAAGGATCTGCGTCAGCCCGGGCTTCCCTGGCTGACAGTGCAGATTGCGCGTTTTTTTGGAAACCATCCTCCGGGCGATGACCTGCTCTGGAACCGGATTCAGGAACAACAACGCCTTTTGCCGCGCAGCATCAAAAATCTGGCGGTGGTGGCCGCCATCGATCTTTCGATGGATGATGGCATTCATATTTCTGCAACCGGACATTCCCGCCTGGCCTTGCGGCTTGCACACGAAGCCGACCGTCTCGTGCATGGCAACCGCCGTGAAAAAGCGCCGCCACAGCTCAAAACCATTTCCGCCCAAAAAATGTTAAAAGGCGTCCCCCCACCTATCGGCCCTGCCATGGACGTTGTATTCAAGGACGTTGCGGGAGGATTGCAGGCGCCCGGCGAACCAGTCGGATTTGCACTGGTGAATGAGGAAGGCGTTGACCAGCGTGCCATTTATAAAACCACGCTTCACGGCAACACAGTACGGCTGCATCTGCTGTCCAATTATCCCGGAGCGAAATTGTGTTACGGGATTGGAACCGTGCCGATTTGCAATATCACGGATGCCCGGGATCATTCCCTGCCCGTTTTCGGTCCTCAGGTTGTGGGCAAACACCAGGCCTATCTTCCCTTTATCAAACAATGGAAGGTGACTGCTCCCATTGAGTCTGCCCTGGCTCTGGATCGGATTTCAGCTCCCGATGTGGATGCGCTCGGCGTCGAGGTCAGAACCTATGGGGAAAACCAATTTGGCCTGGAAGGATTCGTCATGGAGAGGCCCCGTTGGATTGGCCGTCAAGGGCACTGTTATTTCGCCGCCCGGCTGGAGCTATCGGAACCGATGCGTCTGAACTTCCTGATGGGCTACGACGGGCCCTTCCGGCTTTGGATTGATGGAAAGTCTCACTTTATCAATATGAATGGCACCAATCCCTGTTTTGCAGACGAGAGCAACAAACCCGCCTCCCTCTCCGCAGGGACGCATTTGATCCAGGTGGGCATGGACCTTAATCACGGCGGGGCCTGGGGCTTCTTTCTTCGTTTTATCCGCAAGGATGTCACGCCCGCACAGGTCAAATCCGGCGTGTACGCCAAACCGGTTTACGGAATATAATTCAGTTGCCAAAGCGACATTACGACGCCACAACCTTCCGGGTTTCCATGTCCCAGACTTTGCCGTCGCCTGCATGGATCTTGAGCGGCTGTTCCGGCATGCGCATCGCAATGGAGCAGCTTGAGGCGTCCGGCCAAATGACCGTCGCATTTCCGGGATGCTTCCACTCGACGCGCGGGCGCTGCGCGGCAACGGCTTCGGGAGCGCTCCGCCGGGATGAGGCATAAACGGAAGTCGCCCAAAAATGCGCGCCCGCGGCACATTTGGCTTCTCGAAAAGGCACAACGACCGCCCGTTCATAGAGATTCACCTGAATCTGGCGGCCCGTGAGGGAAAGAGTTGATGCCCCGAGTTCGCCAAAAATCGCGCAAGACCCCGCATGGGTGAACAGGCCCATGCCGTCCTTCCACTGGAAGGATTCCTTGTCAATATATTCGCAGTTGGTCACGGCAACCGGGAATGCGCCGTCTCTGACAATATAGTCGCAGGCAAGCTGCAACCAATGAAGCCTCACATGCCAGTCACCCCATACGACAAGGGCAGTGGCCACGAGGGTGGACGGGTCCCAACTGAAAGGCTGGTGCTTGCTGAGGAGACAGCCCGTTTCGGAGGGAAGAATTTCAAAATGGTGCCGGTGGCTCCAGAGTTGTCCGTCGGGACTCAAACTCAGAATACTGTCCATGCTCGGCTGCGTCTCGTCCGCAACATTGAATCCAAAATGGGAACTATAGGCGAACTTGCCATATTTTGCGGGATGATTGCCCAGGTTGTAAGGATGGAACGATCCTCCATTGTACAAAACCGCATGCTGCCCGCCATCGCGCCGGGCAATGATGCAGTTTGTGCTACGGATGTGGTTCTGCCCCTCACCTTTCGTTTCCGATGGCGTCCCAGTCCAAACGGGACTGTCCTCCGGAATGGCCAGGAGAAGAAATGTTTTGAAAGCCCACATCGGGCTGCCGTCGCTGATATAAAGCTCCGCCACTTTTTCATTCGGATAGGCATATCCCACTGAAAGCAGCCCGGCGTTTGTCAGGATGCCCTTGCCGAAAAACCATTCCACGTTGTGTGTCGCAAGTTTCCGGCATTTTGCCAGATCCACGCCCGGCACGCGCGCCCAGGCGCAGGCGCTCCAGAAGGCGCTCACGGCAAACCGGTAGGTCAGGCTCCTTCCATAGGGAATGTTTCTGCCGCAGGAATCAAAATACCATTCAAAGTCCTTCGAAAACTCAAGCGCTCTTTCGTGAACGGTGGCGGTAAATTGGGGCCGTTCCTCCCTCAGCCATTCCGCGGCAACAATCAGATAGAACTGGATTGCCCACGGAACGTAATAGTCGAACTGCCGGTAATAACCGTCGGCATACCATCCATCCCCGATGTACATCTTCTCTACCTCCTCCAAAAGCCCGTCGATCAGCGAGCGGTCGTACGGCAATCCGAGCTTCTGTTTGGCCAGATGGATGAGTACCGGAAACAGATTCCAGTTATTGATGGAATATTTGAAGCTCGCCAGGATCTCGTCGAACCAGCGGTTGATCCCCTCTTTGGTTTCATCCGGCATTTTGTCCCAGAGCATCCCGCGGGCGACGACAAGGGCGTACGCGAGTGCGGATCCCTCCACGATGCCCTGGTCCATCACCGGGTTGGGAAGTTCCCAGCAATCGCTCCGGCGCCGGTCCACTCCTTTTGCGATCATCTCCCGGATGAACGCGGCAACACCCGCCTTCTCACCCGACTCGAGCAGGATTTCCGGGTCGTTCTTTTCCAACGCCAGCAACGGCGCAGCCAGCCATAAAAGCCGGAGTTCCCATTCCTTGCGGCGCGCATCCGGGCGCGAGACGCTGGCGGTGGATTGGAAATGTATTTTTGCCGTCCGGCCCGACCGGATCTCCTCCAGGATGGGGCGCAAGAGGCGCAAACCCAATGCAAACCAATCTTTTCTGGAATCAAGCGGTACAGATGAATCGGAAACGGGGGTGTTAGGATTCATGCCATGCGTCCGAGCATCGGGCGCGTGACCTCGTGTTGAAGAGGCTTGCCTTTTGTATAGCGGAGCCCCTCCCCGGCCATCCAATGTCCCATCCGCGTAATTTCATTCCCCATGCTTCCCGCGATATGGGGGGTAAGAATGACATTTTCCAGGGTCCAAAGAGGCGAATCGGGTCGGAGGGGTTCACGCTGCGTCACATCGAGGATGGCCGTGATGTCGGAACGTTCGGCCAGCACCCGGCACAAATCCGGTTCGCAAATAACCGCACCGCGCGCGGTATTGATCAAGGTGGATGCGGGTTTCATCAGGCGCAGCAGGCGCTCATTCACAAGATTTTCCGTCTCGGGCAACCACGGTGTGTGGAGGCTGATCACATCAGCGCGACGGAAAACTTCCTCGAGAGGCAACAATTTAACACCCAGTTTTTTAGCTTGGGCGGGAGAAACGAATGGGTCGTAGGCAATCACCTCAACCTCATGATCCGCAAGTTTCCACGCCACAGTCCGGGCCACGGCTCCCAGGGAAATCAGTCCGATCACGGAGCTATAAACACCCGGCACATCGCTCTGGTGGCGCCACACATGACGCATCCGGCAGTCATTTGCATGGTGCCAAAAGCGCTTCAGGCTGAGGAGAATGACGGCCAATGTATATTCAGCAACCGGAATGGCGTTCGCCGCCCATGCGCTGCTGATTCGTATCCCGCGGTCAAACGCTTCCTCGGTGGCCCAACCTTTGACGGATCCGGCAGCATAAAAGACAGCCCGAAGCTTCGGAAACCGGGCAAGAAACTTCTCATCCATGACGGCCATGTTCCATGTGGCAAAGAGAATTTCAATCTGCTCCGTAATATCGGGATGTTCCAGCCAGTTCTCGAGATCCAGTTCGGGTTCCACCAGCTTGATTGAGCGGGATAATCTGGTCCGAAGATCGCCGGGATATGCCAGGTCCAGGCATCTGTCGAATCCGAAAAAGCCTCCTACTGGAGCCTTCCTGCGGGATTTATTCTTGCTGTGGCGTTGCTTCGCCTTTTCATTATTCATATTTTTTCCAACGCCCAACCCTGCCTGATTCATCAGTGGAGATCATCCTGAAAATATGTTGCAACACAACTAAAATGCTCAGACGCAGAATCAAGCGCCCAAATGAAGCTCCCCAACCTTGCGGAAGGCGTCTCAACAACTCCTTCGACGCGAAACCTCACCGAAGCTCATCCGCAGTCTTACACCCGTGACCTTCTGCAAGTGTTAAGTCTTCGCTCTCCCATCGTCCGAGAACCATCAGGGCAGGCCGGGATTTGAAACGTGTTCAAGTTTTCAGTTTCAAGTGTGCTTTGTGATCTTCATGTACCTGGGTTGGATATTTACGGGCAAACATTAATTTGCTGCTAAAATGTTATATTAAAAAGGGGTATATGGCGCAACGCGTTGCATGCGCAATCCGTTGCCTCACTCAAAAACAGCTCTAATAATAATATCAGGCATATTAGTTGTGAAGCATCTGGGACTCAATTATCAGCCACGTACCGTCGCTTCTTATAATATGGCCGTTTATTCTCTCTCCGATCTTCGCAAACTCTTTTGCAATAATTACAATACTTGCATTTCAAAAGAATTATTGTATATCTTAAGTAAATACATTGTAGTTTTTGAGCGTCCTCTATGCGAGTAAAAACTTTACAGATCTCAGCACAGGCCCTAGAGAAACGGGATGGCGCCGCACTGGTGATTGTTCTGGCCTTTGTGGTCCTGCTCACAGGCCTGGTGGTCGCCTATTTCTCCAAGGCCGTGTCCAACAGCCAGCTTTCCAGCAACAGCTTCAACCAGTCGAAAACGGACG
>JAQTNW010000075.1 GCA_028713655.1 Candidatus Methylacidiphilales bacterium
CCCGAGACCGTCACTGCTCCTGGTGCGAAGCCGGATGACATTCCCATCCAAACCGCGATCAGCGCCCACAACGGAACCAGTTGGACACCAGAGCGCCGGGGCCGGATGGAACAGCGCGAGTATGTCAGGCACATGAACAGAGTTTGGGACGGCCTGCAAAAGTTGGCTGAAACAGACGCAGAGAAGCATGCCGCTCTGAGCGAATTCCAGCAATACCGGGAACGCTACGTACAAAATTATATTTCGTTGCTGCAGTCCAGGTCCGGACTGTTCAGTTCCATGATTGCCGGACCTTCTAATTTCCCGGCGCGCCGCCAGAATAAAAAAAGCGACGCCTACCAAAACCGGATGAACCAATTTCTAGCATGGGATCAACGAGCCGTACACGCCATGCGCGAGGAAGTCAGCCCGACGCCGCCGAGCTTTATTTCAGCAGACCGCGCCGACGCGACAGACGCGTTACAGCAGAAGATTGATGCCGCGAAGGCTGTTCAAGAACGCATGAAGTCCGCCAATGCCATCATCCGCAACAAGAAACTCAGCGATGACGAAAAGGTGGCAAAATTAGCAGAGCTGAAGATATCCGAGGCGCCCGCCCGCCAATTACTCAAACCCGACTACGCCGGCCGGATTGGATTTGCAGATTATCAGTTATCAAACAACCAGGCCAATATCCGCCGGATGCAGGCCCGTATTCCCAGCATTATTGCCAACCGGGAAGCAACGCCAATATCCAGAGAATTCGAGGGCGGAAAAATCGAGGAAAATAAAAACCTCAACCGGATCCAGATTTTCTTCGACTCCAAGCCGCCTGCGGATATCAGAGACCAGTTAAAGTCAAACGGGTTTAAATGGGCGCCAAGCCAGGGGGCATGGCAGCGCCAGCGCACTGAGGCCGCCCGCCAAGCAGTAGATCGTTTATTCCCAGATCAAGTCAATACTCCCACTTCTGAAACTGCCAGCGAAAGCAAACAGGCTGAGCAGTCGGGTCAGTCCAAGTTTCTGAAATCTGCCGCCCATGCCATGGGGTACAAAAGTCTCGAATCGATGCCCAAGCCCGACTTGGATGTGCTTACCGAGGAATGGCGCGAGAAAAACAATTTACCACCAGAAGGCGCAGACTCCGGCTTGGCCATGGGGGCCACTTCCACGCTCGATCCCCCGGCTCAAACTGAGATGGACCTGGGTGAACTGCGTCGGCGATTTGAAATGGAGCGCCATTCCAACGATCCAGGACAGAAGGACAAGGCATACCGTGAACAAAAAGCCGAAGGTACCAACCCGGCACAACTCTTTCACGAAAACCAGAATCTGGCCGATTACATGGCCAGCCGGTTTACGAACATCCCTGGCACAGATCAAAACGACCGGCGGCAGATTTCGTTGCTGGCGTTACAGAAAGCAGCACAGACTTGGGACCCAAACCAAGACGTGCCGTTCCAGGGGTATGCACGCCAGTTAATGCGGCGGGACCTGATTGGCGAATACCGAAAATCCCGGCGGGATATGCGCGGAGGCGGCGTCGAACCACTGAGTTTAAATGCCAAAATTGATCCTGAAGCGAAGACTCCTCTGCAAGACCAGACGGCGATTCAGCAGCCAACCCCAACTGAAAAAGCAATTTCCAGAGAAACAAAAAGCATTCTCGTCTCTGAAATAGACAAACTGCCCGAACAGGCACGCACTACTGCGAAAATGCTGCTGGACGGCGCCACCGGCCAGGAGATAGGTGAGGCGCTGGGGTACAAGGACAGCAGCGCCCGGGAGATGGGCAGCCGATGGATTGAGAAAACGCTGCGCGCCCTCCGATCCCGCATTGCGGAAAAAGGATTGAGCCGCGAGGACGTTCTTTCGATGGGGTCCGGCATTCCAGCAGAAGATTTCCCCGGCGGGGTTGGAATCGATCCTGAGACCGTGAAACTGGACTTTAAAGCCCAAGGCGACACGAAGGAAGAAGCGAGGGACAATTTTGACCGGGAAGACGTTACTTCATGGCCCGTGCGCGACACAAGTCACCTGGAAGATTACAAGTACGCTGTCGATAACTTCGATAAAAACGACCCTGATACCTGGAACGAGTTCATCCCGAACGATGTCGATAAGATTGCAAACATCAACACCGCTCTGGACGAACTCGACGGCATTGAATCCGCACTATTGAAGAGCGATAAATCCGGGTTGGAGGATGGTATCACGCCCGCTGCCAAAGCTGCTTTCGATGGCCTGAAAAAACAGCTTGAGACCGACAAGCAAGCCTACCTTTTCAAAGCCCAGCACATTGATCAGGCAACCCGCGATATATTGGACGCCGTCCGTAAAAAAGCAGAAGACTATCTCGGTGTGCCTGACCAAAAACCTAAGGATGGCCAGGGATCATTATTTATGTCGGCAGTTGACGCCGGAAGCAGAAACGCGTATCGTCCAGATCGTGAAACCGATGACCCAACCCTGCGCTCAAATGCCCGGAATGGCCAGCCAGAAGCCGTCTCCGAAATTATCCGTCGCACAGATGGAAGCGCAGATGGCCAAAGTAACGAATTTGCCTCCATTTTCCGCAGACAGAGTGAAATTCTCTCGTCCAGTGTTGGACCTTCGCTCCAAAAAGTCTTAAATCCCGACCTGCTTTCCAAGCCCGCCCAGTCCCGCGGCATGGAGCATGAGGCATGTTATAGGGGTCAGCCCATGGGCTGACCCCATTCACAGCCAACATAAGGCGTCGCGCCCCGCGCGGGCGCGTGGATTACAAGTCCAGAAGCAGTACAAATACCCGTTGACCAAATCCAAAGCGGGGCGTATGGAGAAATAAATGAAAGAGCAAAAATCAATCCCGCCGGCAAAACAAGATCGGCAGTCATGGGCCAAGGAAGCCTTCCCTGGCCACAAGATAGACCCGGTGTCCTTCGCCCAGACGCGAATGGAAATGGAAGCCAAGGAGATCGCGGAGGCACCAAGGGACAAGAACGGCAACGTGGTTCCTCAGATATGGCCCACAGATTAGAAGGTTCCCAGCTTGGAATGTCCTCCGCCACCACGGAGGATCAGATTTTCAAAAATTCATCAGGGCTTGATAAGTCAACCCAAATGATCCGCGCGGCGCGGCTCGCACAAAGCGTTGCCCTCCTTTCACCCACAGGCGCCTCGGGGGAGGGAATCGATTCCAGACCATGGATTTGGCGGGGTGATTTGAATGGAATATCCAAAGCTTATGCGTTAGGATTTATACATGGAAGTATTGATGTTTCTCTTTCTTCTGTTCTTTGCGCCAGTGCTGGGCATGGTGATGGTCATTGCAACAGGATGGCCCATTATTTTGGCCGTGCTCGCGGCAACCCTCATTCTTCATGTTGCCGCACAACTGCGCTGGCATTTTTCTTCAGGGCATATTCGCCCTAGGTTTCGGGGTCAACGTTGACATTGACGGATTTCGGGGCGCGTATTAGACAGGTATCCGGACGCATCGACACGCGACGAACTCCTCCACCGGCTCCAGCAGGGTGCGTGAAGCGGCCCCCATAGCCTTGGATCTCGAATTCCGGGATTGGGGACATGGCGATGTTCCTGACGGAACTGCAGATTCCCTGACAGCTCTTGCCCATGCCGCCGCACTTTTGCCGTCGGCGCTTCCCTGTGTTTTGGAAGCCCGGAATGCCACAATGAATCCAAAACGCTTTGTCTTGTGAAAAAAAAACTTCGCGCGAGAAAACTGTTTTGATCCGCAGATTCCACAGATTGCCGCAGATTTTTTGGGAGTTTGATTCGCTGCCGGCTGCCGGATAAAAGCCCGGTGATCTCGTCCGATCCTCCAAAAAATTTCAGTTTCTACTTTCCCGCAAGCCGTTTATGGTTCCGGGGTGAAAATTGGAGTGGCTTTGGGATCGAATCTGGGTGACAGGAGGAAATCGCTGGATGCCGCCGTTGCGTATTTGCGCACGCTGTCACCCGAAGTGCGTGTTTCCTCCTATTACGCCACGGCGCCTGTGGATTGCCCGCCTGGATCGGAGGAGTTTCTAAACGCCGTTGCGGAGATTGAATTTGCCGATGGCGTTTCCTATTTACTGCAGCAGTTTCACCAATATGAGCGGGAGCAGGGCCGCCTGGATGTGCGGTCGCACAACGAGCCGCGCCCGATTGATTTGGATATCCTGTATGCCGGCGAATTGGAAATGCAAACATCCCGCCTCATTCTTCCGCATCCCAGGCTGGCGGAACGCCTGTTCGTTCTGGAGCCGTTGGCGGAGATTGCCCCCGACCGGGTCATTCCGGGGACCGGACAGACAGCCGGACAACTGCTGGCGTCCTGCCGTGAAAAGCTGAGTGATCAGATATGCCGCAAGATCGAATAACGTGGCAGGCAATCCGGGATCAGGGCCTTCCACTGCCTATCCTGTCGGTAACGGCATACGACTATCCCATGGCCCGGCATCTGGACGAGGCGGGGGTTGATATCCTGCATGTGGGAGACAGCCTGGGCATGGTGGTGCTGGGGTTGCCCGATACCATCGCGGTAACGATGGAGGATATGATCCGGCACACAGGAGCGGTCGCCCGTGCGCGCAAGCGGGCCCTGGTGACTTCTGATTTGCCCTATCGCAGTTATGAGACAGCCAGGGACGCTGTGAAGAATTCAAAAGCCCTGATCGATGCGGGCGCCGATGCGGTGAAGATGGAGGGGGGCGAAGAAATTTTAAATCAGATCGCTGCGGTGCTGGGCGAGGGGATTCCGGTGCAGGGACATTTGGGAATGTTGCCGCAGCATGTGCGCGAAGAAGGCGGTTACCACAAAAAGGGGAAGACGCTTGGCGAGGTGGCGCGGCTGAAACGGGAGGCTTTGCTGCTGGAGCAGGCCGGTGTTTTTTCGATCGTGCTGGAAGCGGTGGTGGAGGATGTTGCCGGCGAGATTACGCAATCATTGAAAATTCCAACGATTGGGATTGCGTCGGGGAAGAAAACCAGCGGGCAGATCCGGGTGCTGCAGGATGTCCTGGGCTTGACGCCGTGGTTTGACTTTCCGCACGTGAAGCCTCAGGCCCATTTGGCGGAAGAAGTGCGGCGGGCGATCCGGGCCTTAAAAGCTGAAATTGGCAAAACCGCTTCAGAATAAGGAGCTTATGGAGTTTATGTTTCAGAAGCAGACGAGGAATCCGGATTAGTAGCGAAACTAATCACGAATTACAATTGAACAAGAGGGCAGAGATC
>JAQTNW010000076.1 GCA_028713655.1 Candidatus Methylacidiphilales bacterium
CGTCCCGCCCGCTCTGCCGGGCATCCTGCCCGGCAGCTCAATCAACGGAATCCATTTCGAACCACGGATGAACACTGATAAACACGGATGGGAACCGCATAAAACTGGAATACGATTGGCCGCGAAAAGGCGCAAAAATACGCAAAAGTTTGGTTGGAGCACGGATATGGAGTGCGGTGGCAAGTCCGGCATCTGCCGGACGCGACACCGCTTTGGATTTCGACCCTGTGATCCCATCGAATTCTTTTGAAAACCCGCCAACAGGCTGCTTCACTGAATACCAAGCAAATAACACGCCTATGCGCCCCGCTATTCTTGCAGCCGCATTCCTCGGTGTCCTTACCACGTCTGGATTTGGCATGACTTCGGAGAGTACGTTTCAGACTCAGTGGGCCTCTCACAGATACACGAAGGCTCCTATTCCAGCGGCTTGGCGACCAGAGCGGGTACCTCCCACAGTGCGAAACATCGCAGATTTCCAGACTCCCGATTTTCTCAACTGTCGGACTACCTCTATTTCCATTATTGTTGGCCGGTACGGTGTTCCGGATCGTTATCTCGTCAATACGCACCCCCTGATACAGGGGGAATACAATTGGCTAATTTACGACCTGCATGGCGGGTACGCTGTGGCGTTTTATGTGACCGCTCCACCCTCGCTCTCGTATGCCGCAGCAAGCCAACTTCGCCAAGGCGTATGATCTCCTTCCCTCAGAAGAGAATGGAAAATATCTAACGAACGTACGCAAAGCCATGGAAAAAAAGAAAACCTCTGCGAACCAAAGCATTCAAATCAAGCCGCGGTAGTTGTGATTCAGTGGTTATTTTTGCTTACCGTTGGCTTTGCTTTGCGTGGGTGGCGTAGCCACACCGGAAACCAACTGGGGAATGATTTTAGGCACTTCGTCGGAGCCTCGGGGCTGGTATGTTTCGGTCAGTATGCGGCCAATGTGAGCGCGAGGTTGATATGTATTAGCCACAACGACTTTGTCTTGTGCGGCTCGGTTATTGATGGCTCTGTTGCTCATAGTTGGTCTCCTAGGATACCGGATGGATCAATTCAATGGTTCTGATCTCATCGCCCTTAATATAGATGCCATTGGTGTTTTTGACAAACTCAGAATGATCAGGTGCAAGGAGATGGGAAATGTAAAGGTCACGGTACTCAGGGTCGGATGAGATATGAGAACGGGCTCCGAGATAGCCCTTGATCTGTTGACCATTTTTGAGTGTAACGAGAATCCAGCAGGCTGGCACCTGATTAAAAACCGCATCCCACGCAGTGGGAGCATGGTGGTGCTCGAAGGAGTCGAGTTTAAGCCAATTGAGAAAACGAACATTCCAATTACGCTGCCGAGCTTTGCCAACCATTAGGCCGAAGACCACAGGCAGCAACAGGATAAAGCCGAAAAAAACAAGCCCCGTAACAACAGGGTAATCATTATACCATTGGTTCCTCCAGGCTTTGTAAAGCAAAGGTGTGAATGGTAGATAAAGAATGGTGCTGCGAGCCAGCAGCCCCAGAGCCAGCTTTTCCCATTCCAACCGGTGATCAAGGTAGATCAATTGACCTTCCATGGTACGCCAGATGAAGCCTGGAACAAGAAACACAATCAGCATCATGACGGCAGTAAATGTCTCGAACATGGTTTATTACAAATAGCAATGAACTAGCGGCATGTCAAAGTCCTTTGCTTGTAGGAGGTGATGTTTTTTGACTGCGTATTTTCCGTATTGGAGCCAATTTAATGGGTTGCAATATCTGGAATTTTATCTGGGATAACATCGCGCAGTTCAAAACCCTGATTGCCAGAGGCGGTTTAAAATCCTACCTTCTCATATGCCTTTGCACCGCTCTCAAATTCTCGTTTTTACCTCGTTCATTCTTTTGTCGTTGCTGGCGTTTTCCGGGGTCCATCCGTATGACCGGACGACATGGATGCTCGAGGTTGCCCCTGTGGCCTTGGCGTTGCCTGTGCTGTGGATGACGTATCGCAGGTTTCCGTTAACCTCTTTGCTTTATGCTTGCATCTTTATCCATGCGCTTGTCCTCATGCTTGGAGGCGCATACACCTATGCGCGGGTTCCGCTCGGGTTCGAACTTTCTGAAATTTTTGGTTTCAGCCGCAACAACTACGACAAGATCGGCCACTTTTTCCAGGGCTTTGTTCCGGCGCTGATCGCCCGCGAAATCCTGATTCGCGGCGAATACGTTCGTGGAAGGAAAATGCTTGCGTTCATTGTTATTTGCATCGTCATGGCAATCAGCGCCAGCTACGAACTGTTCGAGTGGAGAGTGGCCATTGCGCTTGGACATGGAGCCGACGAATTCCTGGGCACTCAGGGAGATCCGTGGGATACGCAATCCGACATGTTTTTTGCTCTTATAGGCGGAATCACCGCATTGACCCTGTTCTGGCGTGTTCATGATCGCCAGATTTCAGACTTAAAACTGGGATAAACGCAGATTTTTGGACTGCGGCGGCACGACGCCGCTCTTTTTGCCGACAGCCGAAAGCTGATCGCTCCACTTAAAACTCATCAGCGAATTTCTTTGAAAACCTTCCAGCGAAGTGCTTCACTGAGCAACAACCAAGAACGAGCCGATGCCACCATGTCGCTTTTACCCCTTGTTACACGACCGGTTGTATAACAGGGGGCAAATCCTGCCGGTCGCTGAACAATACTGTTAGGCAAACAAGAAAATACCATGAATCATAATCCACTCCACGATTGGTTGCGCACACTCGGAATTCTACTGATCGGCATTTCAGCATTTATCGCCACGCTTCGATATTGTGGCATTATCTTAACTAAGAACGAAAAGCAAAGTCTTGCTTTGATTCAGAAAATGCAGAGTGGCATGTTCCAAGAGGCCGCTCCAGCCCCGCCTCCATTTCCAGCTACTGCCCCAGTTCCGTCAGCACCGGTTCTGCCACGCGCTGAACCAATTAATGGAAATTAAATGCCTGATCAGGCCAGCCATACGTGCATGGGGTCAACTCTGCATGGGGTCAACTCTCAATAATCAATGAAAGAAAAAATGGAAAATCAGATCCTCGATGAGTTGAGGAAGCAAACCCGGGACAACAGGATTGGAATGACCGTGATGCTGGTACTGCTCATGGGTCTTATTGCCACGATCCCGTTTCATCAGAAGATCATTTCACATTTTACTCCAGCCCGGCAGGTGACCGACACCTGGCGAGAGGCAAGATACCTCTATTCCGAAGAAAAGCGGGATGAGGCCGTCAAGATGGTACAAAGGTTGATTCAGAAATATCCGTATGACAGCTACGGCTATGTTCTCCTGGGGTGTTGGCAGCAGGGACTCGGAAACTTGAATGAGGCCGAAGCCAACTTCGCCAAAGCGTATGATCTCCTTCCTTCAGAGGAGAACGGAAAATATCTAACGAACGTGCGCAAAGCCATGGAAAAGAAGAAAACCTCTGCGAACCAAAGCATTCAACCTAAATCGCGGTAGCTATCCATGTCCTCAAATGAAACATCTGATTCGGTTTGACCCGAGCGTCGAATGCGGCAGCTTGGAAGGGTGCATCGTTTCGTGGAATTGTTTCTCGCAATGCGCTACCTGCGTCCGAAGCGGAGTTTTGTTTCGGCCATCACGGTGCTTTCCCTGCTGGGGGTGGTTTGCGGCGTCGGCGTTTTGATCATCGTCACTTCGGTGATGAAGGGGTTTGAGAAGGAAATCCGGGAAAAGATCATCGGCTTCAACGCCCATTTGACCGTCACCAATTACGGCATCCTGCAGGACTGGCGGCAACTGTCGGATTTGGTTTCGAAGGAACCGGGCGTGCGCGGAGCGACCCCGTTTGTGGTGGGGCCGGTGCTGGTGGAAATTAACAACAAAATCTCCACACCGACCATCCGCGGGGTGGACGTCGAGACCGGCGAAAAGGTCATCCCGATGAAAAAAACGCTGGTGGCGGGCGAATGGCTTCTGGGCCCGGATACCATCCTGGTGGGGGAAGAATGGGCGCGGCGCAACGACGCCTGGATCGGGGACAAAGTGACGGTCTATTCCCCGCGCAACCTGAACCGCCTGCGCCAGCCTCAAAAACCGGGCCAGCCCCAGGAATATTATCTGCCCAGCGAATATAAAATAGCCGGGATTTTTTCGACCGGTTTTTTTGAGTATGATTTCAATTTCATCCTCTTTTCGCTGAACGAAGCGCAGCGCCTGTATGACCTGGGCGACAGTGTCCAGGGTTTGTTTGTGAAAGCGGAAGACCCGATGAATGCGTTCGTCGTCAAGGCCTCGCTCAACAAAAAGCTGCACCGTCCTTTGCAGGCCCTGACCTGGATGGACCTGCACAAAAATTATTTCGGCCAGGTTATCGTGGAGCGGCGCGTGATGTCGTTCCTGCTATTTTTCATCATGCTGGTGGCGGCGATCGGCTTGAGCAGCACCTTGATCACCGTGACCGTGCAGAAAACAAAGGAAATCGGACTGATGAAAGCCCTTGGAGCCCGGGACAGCCAGATTGTCGCGATTTTCACGCTCTATGGATTGATCATCGGACTGGCAGGGTCCGCTTTGGGTGTGGCTTTTGGTTTGCTGACAGTTTCCTACCGGAACCAATTCCTCGACTGGCTGAACGGAACCTTCCACATCCAGGTTTTTCCCGTTGAGATTTATAATTTTACGCGCATTCCCGCCGTGGTGGACGGGTCTTCCATTGCCTGGATCGCGATCCTGGGCGTCATTCTCAGCACGGCGGCGGCGCTGGTGCCCGCGTTTGCGGCGCTGCGGGTTGATCCGGCGACTTCCCTGCACTCCGAATGAAAACGCTCGAATTACACAATCTCAGCAAATCGTTTGCCTTTGGCCGGAGCCATGAAGTCCGGGTCTTGAAGGACATCAACGCATCGATTCCGGCGGAGGGCACGGTTTCAATCCGGGGCAGTTCGGGTTCAGGGAAGACGACGCTATTGAATGTGCTGGGCGGCCTGGTGCATCCCTCCGATGGGCGGTTGATGTGGGACGGGAAGTCGGTCTATGAACAGGGCCGGGAGAGCCTGGTGCAGTGGCGCAGCCGGATGGCGGGATTTATTTTTCAATCGTATCATCTCATGCCTGAGCTCAACATTCGGGAGAACGTGCTGTTGCCGGCCTGGTTTTTAGGAATGGACCAGCGGGGGCGGGCCGAGGAATTGATCGAACTGGTG
>JAQTNW010000077.1 GCA_028713655.1 Candidatus Methylacidiphilales bacterium
CCGCTAATTCCAGCACATGTTTATGCCGGGGATGTCCGCCAAGAAGCGCCCGCCGGAATTCAAAAGGATCTTTCTGAGTTGCATGAGCAACTTCATCGATAAAACTTTCCACGACAAACGCCGTGTGCGAGTGGCCGACTGAACGCCACCACTGCACGGGAACACTGATTTTCGGACTGTGGACATCGACAAGAATATTGGGGATGTCATACGGGATGTCCTCGGCTCCTTCCACGGATGACGGATCGATGTCGTTTTCAATCATCAGCTCGTAGGCGCTGCCCTCGAAAACCGATTGCCCGACAATCGTGTGCCGCCAGCCGACAAGATTGTTCTTTTCGTCCAGCGCAGCCGCTATCTTATCGTTCCACATCGGTCGGTAATAGCCGCCCCGAATATCATCTTCCCTTGTCCAGACGACCATGACCGGTTTTTTCAGTATTTTGGCGACGTGCGCCGCCTCCGTGACAAAATCCGATTGCGGATTGGCCCGTCTGCCGAAACCTCCTCCGAGCAATGTTGTGTGCAGCGCAACCTGCCCGGGTTTCAGCCCGAGCACGTCTGCTGCAGCCTCCCGATCCAATGTCTGAGCTTGTGTGCCTGTCCATATTTCACAATGATCATTGCGAAAGTCGACAACACAGTTCAACGGCTCCATCATGGCATGCGCAAGATAGGGAACTTCATACTCGGCGGTAAGCAGCCGGGCTGCGCCGGCAAAAGCTTTTTGGATGTCGCCTTGGGCTCGAGCAGCGCTTCCGGGCGTGTTGGCCAGTTTTTTGTACATCTCGCGGAGTTTGTCCGTGGAGAGATCAGCGGCATCGCCTTCATTCCATTTAATGTCGAGAAGGTCGCGGCCATTTTTTGCCGACCAGAAATCTTCCGCCACAACGGCGACTCCCGATGGCACTTGAAGCACATCCCGAACACCGGGAACGGCCCTCGTTTGGTCATCTTTGAAGCTGATGATCGTCCCTCGAAAAACAGGGGAACGCGCGACAAGAGCCGTCAGCATACCCGGGATGCGAACATCCATTCCAAAAACAGCCTGTCCGGTGGTCTTTTCGGGAGTGTCGAGTCTTTTAATCGGCTTGCCGATGACTTTGAATTGTGAAGAATTCTTGAGAGCAACATTTTCCGGAACAGGCAACGTTGCAGCCCTCGCGGCCAATTCGCCAAACGTAACGGATTTACCGTTTTGGTGGATGATCTTTCCGTTTTCCGCCCGGCATAATGATTTTTCAGTCTTCCAGAGATCGGCTGCCGCGGAAATCAGCATTTCGCGGGCAGTTGCGCCGGCCTGTCGCAAACGATCCCACTCGCTGCGAACACTCGACGATCCGCCTGTACCCTGCAGGATGACCCATTCGGTGTGATTATACGCCGGATCAACCGGCGCGGCCTCCAGCCGCACTTGTTTCCAGTCACATTCAAGTTCTTCGGCAATGAGCATCGGCAGTGCCGTGTAGACGCCTTGCCCCATCTCGGACTTATTGATCATTAAGGTTACGGTATCGTCTGTCCCGATCCGGATGAAGGCATTGGGCGCAAAGGTTTTGCCGGGCACAGGTCCCGCGCCACGCCGTCCCGGAGGTTGAGCATAGAATCCCAGAACAAGTCCACGACCCGGAGGCCCGCCCATGGGCAAAAAAAGCAGAGAGTTGATTTTAAAAAATGCCATTCATGATCCCTCCGTGTCGCTAATCAAACATAAAGCATTGTCAGACCACTCATCCGGTTCATGCCGGAAGCGGCAATTCGCGAATCCGTTTTCCGGTCGCCGCATAGATTGCGCCCGCCAATGCGGGTGCAACCGTAGGAACACCGACCTCGCCGATTCCGCCGGGCGTCTCATGATTTTTCGCAATATGAACTTCCACAACCGGCATCTCATTGATGCGCAGCATCGGGTAATCATTGAAATTGGATTGCGTCACGCGTCCGTGATCAATCGTGATGGCATCTTTGAGAGCGGCGGTAAGACCGAAAACGATGCCGCCTTCAATCTGAGCTTCGATCGTCCGTGGATTAATCGTCTGGCCGCAATCTACTGCGCACACAACCCGCTGAACACGGAAATTCTTTTTATCTTCCATAGCGATCTCCACCACCTGGGCAACGAAGCTCCCGTAAGCTTCGGCCGCGGCAATTCCGCGGTAATGTCCTTTACCCAGAGGCTTTGTCCATCCCGCCCCCTTTGCCGCCGTGTCGAGAACATCCAGAAGACGCGGGCTTTTTTTGAGAAGCCCGCGGCGTAATTCATAGGGATCTTTTTTGCCTGCGGCGGCGACTTCATCGAGAAAACTTTCGACGACAAAGGTGTTGTGCGAATGTCCGACAGACCGCCAGAAACCGACGGGAATGCCGGGTTCCTTCCGGACATACTCCACCCGCAGATTAGGAATTTCGTAAGGCAGATCCGCCGATCCTTCGACGGCGGCACGATCAACCGTTGGAGTAGCCATCCCCAGGGCTGCCGCATGCGCGGCAAAAATGGAAGGCGCAACAATCCGATGCATCCAGGCGATTGGCCATCCTTTGGTATCGAGCGCCGCCGTGATATAGCTGTAAACAGCAGGCCGGTAATGGTCATGCTGCATATCGTCTTCCCGTGTCCAGATGACTTTAACCGGAAGGTGGAGAGCTTTGGATATTTCCACGGACTCCGCGACGAAATCCTGTTCCGCGCGGCGGCCGAAACCGGTGCCCAGAAAAGTGGTGTTGACGACAACAGATTCTTCGGGAACTCCGGTGATCTTTGACGCGACGCGCTGTGCCAGAGTCTGTCCCTGCGTCGGGGCCCAGATTTCACAGGCTCCCGACCGCACATAAGCAGTGCAGTTCATGGGCTCCATGTTCGCATGGGCCAGATAAGGCAATTGATAGACGGCCTCTATTTTACGTCCGGACTTTTCCAGAACGCCCGGCGCGTCCCCGTCATTTCTGGCGGAGACACCGCGTTGTTTCGAGGCCTCCTGGAATGACTTCATGATTCCGTCAGTGGACTGGCCGGCTGTCGGTCCTTCTTCCCATTGGACACGAAGAGCCTCCCTTCCTTTTTGCGCAGCAAAGAAGGTGTCGGCTACAACCGCAACTCCATCCGAAATTTTTAAAACATCGCGAACTCCCGCCACCTTTTTTGCGTCCGTTGCATCAAAGTCGGCAACATGGCCTCCGAAAACGGGGCAGCGGGCCACAACGGCTGTCAACATGCCGGTTTGACGGACATCGATGCCGAAGGTTCCCCGTCCCCGGACTTTAGCCGGAGTATCGAGCCGGTTTTCCGGAGTGCCCAGAATTTTATAATTTTCCGGTGTCTTGGGTTTGATGCTTTTGGGTACGGAAAGCGCAGCGGCTTTGGAAACCAGTTCACGATAATTAGCTTTGCGCTTACTTGCAGGATGCAGAACCGCGCCGTTTTCTGTTTTGCAGGATCCGGCATCGACTTTCCATTCTTTTGCGGCCGCTTCCACGAGCATGGCCCGTGCCGCCGCGCCAGCCTCCCGCACAGGATTCCAAAATGCCCGGACGCTGGAGGAACCTCCTGTGAGCTGCATTCCGATGATAGTATTGGTATAGACTTTGGCGGCCGGAGCCTGCTCGAAATGAACGTTCTTCCAGTCAGCGTCCAGTTCTTCGGCGACCATCATGGGGAATGATGTCAAAACGCCCTGTCCCATATCGGATTGGGGGACGAGCACGGTAATCATACCTGCCTCATCTATTTTCAAATAGGCATTGGGAACAAAGGATGTGGATTTTTCAGCCGCATCCGCTTCCAAGGATAAAGGAATTTTGAATCCTAGAATCAAGCTGCTTCCGGCGATTGCCCCTGCTTTCAAAAAATCGCGCCGGCTCAAATTAATAATCTTATTCATGCGCCACCTCCTGCCGCCATCATTTGTGATGCCCGGTGGATGGCGCGGCGGATCCTCTGATATGTGCCGCACCGGCAGATATTGCCGGCCATGAAAGCATCGATGTCATCGTCAGTCGGCTTCGGATTCTTCGCCAGAAGCGCGGCGGCCGACATGATCTGGCCGGAATGGCAATACCCGCACTGCGGGACATCATCTTCAACCCAGGCGCGCTGCACGGGATGTGATCCGTCGGGAGAGAGTCCTTCGATGGTCGTGATATCCTTACCGGCGACCGATGCGGCAGGCGTGACACAGGACCGGACAGCCTTTCCATCGATATGTACGGTGCAGGCGCCGCAAAGCGCCATGCCGCACCCGTATTTTGTCCCCGTCAGGCCTATACTATCCCGAATGACCCACAGAAGCGGCGCGTCGGGAAGAACGTCAACTTCATACTCGCGGCCATTCACCTTCAGCTTTATTTTGGAGGTAATTCTTTGATCGTTTGGCATAATTTGTCCCATCCTTTCGAAACGATTTCCCTTGCATCTTTGAAGGGATATTTCTTGATAAGATTCTTTATCGGCAGTTTCTGGTCACCGTCCCGCATGAAATGAATCAGGACGATCGACGCCCAGTAATCATTCGCGTAATCCGTGCCCTTCAATTGCACGGCAACACCCTTTGCATTAACGCTGTGACAGGCCGCGCAGGTTACCGGCCCGGCATATTTGCCGTCCGGGCTAAACTGCAGCGCCTGTTCATGAGAAGTCAGGTCAACCGTTTTGACCGGTCCTTCATACCGCACCGGATACAGGCCGTGCATGGATTCATGGCAGGATTGACAAGCCAGGCGTCCGTGGGCTTTGGAGTACCGGTACAGCGAATACTTTCCCGGTTGATCGATGGGAAAATAACCGCCTCCTTCGCT
>JAQTNW010000078.1 GCA_028713655.1 Candidatus Methylacidiphilales bacterium
CGTCCGTTTTCGACTGGTTGAAGCTGTTGCTGGAAAGCTGGCTGTTGGACACGGCCTTGGAGAAATAGGCGACCACCAGGCCTGTGAGCAGGACCACAAAGGCCAGAACAATCACCAGTGCGGCGCCGCGGGTGCCATGGCGCATGCAGCGCCTTGGAGTGCGCCGGCTGAGTGTGGGAGGCGCAAAGGCAGACTTGAAACTGGAATTGAACCACGGATGCACACGGATAAACACGGATAAGGATGGATTGTTTTTTTCATTTTTTAACGGGAGAATCCTCATCTCGCTCAAAAGGTGTTTTTCTTTGCGTGTTTTGTGATCTTTTGCGGCAAAAAAACAACCCCCTATCTTCCCCCTTGTCAGGGGGATGGAGGCAGCTTGTATTCGAGTTACAGGTTTCAAGTTTTCAGTTTCAAACCTGTTTCTGTCTTTCCTCTGCGTCTTTGCGTCTTTGTTCGCACACCGGACGAATCCGTCCTTTGGCGGACGCGAGGATGTGTTTTTGTGTTCGAGTTTTAAGTTTGCCTCCCCGTTCTCCGAGGTCTTTTTGTAAAAGAAGTTTGTTTTCATATTCATATCCTCATGGGTTTGGAGTTGAATTTCCTGACAGGTAAAACGTGCGGCTATAGACCCGGATGGCTTCCGCCGCGACGCGGGGAATTTGGAGGGTCGTGGGCGAGTTGTCGATGGCTGTTTGCCAACTGGCTTCAAGGTTGCCGGGCTGGGTCAGGCCGTTCTGGAGTGGAGCCAGCGTTGGGGAAAAATCGACCAACTTGCCGGCCAGGGAAGTTAGCTGCGCATCGGTTACAAGCACCTTGCTTTTGGCGTCGATGACGGCGATGACCACGGTGATGGCGGCGACATCCTGCAGGCCGTTGACGGAGGCATGGTTTGGGATTCCGGCGCCGCTGTTCAGGCTTGGGTCATACCAGGGTGTGTCGCTCAAAATGGAGGGATAGTTTGTGCCCCCCACGGTTTGGCCCCTGAGCACGTAGTAATATTCCATCCGGAAAACCTGGGGCCCGATCAATTCATAGTTGTTGGCATCCGTTGTCGTGGCGTCCGTCGCGGGCCGCCAGTTTTGGTAAATTGCATTATTAAATGTGTCTGTTGTCACCGCATACGGGATGCCACTAATACTTGCTGTCGAAAACATCACCTGCGAGTAGGAGCTGGAAACGCCGTTCCAGGCCAGTCCGTAGCCGTATCTTTCCAGTTTATTATAAGAGGCGCTGCTGTTTTTGCTGTTGACCCGGTAGCCCACCAGCGAAACCAGAGTTTGGGAATTGGTGGTGGTGGTGCCGGTGGCGTTCAAATAACCCGGTACCTGGCTGTAAAAGGCAAGCTGGTCGTTGCCGGGTTGCAGTTGATTGTTGCCGTATGGGTCGTTTGTGGAGGATTTGAGGTAGTAATCCACGTCAGGTCGCTTGACGATCTGTGAGAAATCGATGGCCATCCGGTTGAATACGGCCTGGGCCTGGGAATCCGCGTCCATGTGTTTGTTGCCCAAGCCTGTCACCGTCGAGGCGCTGCTGAAAAGCTGGGCGATCAGCGCCATGAGCAGCACCAGGACCGACATGGAAACGAGCAGCTCAATCAGGGTGAATCCGCTGCGGCATGGGCGCGGATGGGAAAAGCGAAGTTTAATGCAACTCCGACATCCGTCGCGAGCGGGGAGTCGCAAAGGCGCAAAGGAAAACCGGGAACCATTTTGGAGGTTGGCACAAGCTGCCTCCATCCCCCTGAAAAGGGGGAAGATAGGGGGTTTGTTTTTTGCCGCAAAAGAAAAACTCAATCCATCCATATCCGTGTTTATCCGTGTCCATCCGTGGTTCAATTCCAGCTTCAAGCCTTCCTCTGCGTTAAATTCCGTTTTCATATCAGTTCCGATCCAGGGCGATAAAGGTTTGTACGGAGCCTGCGGGCGGGATGGTTCCAGCCGGATCAATCGCGGCGGGCCAGCTCGCTTTCAGGGTCGCAAAAGTGGCGGTTCTATCGGTAGGGGTACTGGACCCGTTCAGCAGGAAGGTAACCGTCACCCGGTAGCGCGAATTCGATGGAGGAGTTGCACTGGAGCTGGATGATGGGGGGGTTAGTAAGGACTGGCCGTCGCTGCTGAAAAACAGAGTTGAAGAACTTGTCTGGGTTACCGGATTGACGGGAATTGGAATTAGGAACTGCTGCGATGTGGTCATTGTGGAGGGGGTTGCGCGCAGATCCGAAGCCACCATGGACAGAATGCCGTTGGCCGAGATTTGACGGCTGGCGGTCTGGTTGCTTTTCAGGCCGGCGGGGATCAATCCGAAGATTGCAATCAGGCAAAACGCGGCGATGCCCAGCGCCAGGGTTACTTCGACCAGTGAAAAACCTGACTGTCTCTCGCAGAGGCGCGGAGGCGCAGAGGAAAGTCGGGAACTATTTTTTGGAGTTGGCACAAGCGGCCTCCATCTCCCTGAAAAGGGGGAAGACAAGGGGGTTTTGTTAGCCGCGAAAAGGCGTCCGCCACAGGACGGATTCGCCGTGGTGAACAAAAAACGCAAAAATAGGACAGGTTTATCGCAGATGGACGCGGAGGAACACGGATTGAGTTTTTCTTTTTTAAACGGGAGCGCGGGCATCCTGCCCGGCAGCCCTGCATTTATTCTATGGATCACTTCTAAAAACAACCGAGAGGCAGGATGCCTCTCGGAGCGGGCGGGACGCCCGCGCTCCTGTAGAATCCAAATCCTGTCCAATAATGTTTCGGGCGTTTTCATCGTCTGTAAATTTTTACGTTGCCGGCGATTCCGGTGATCTGGATCGCCGCCACGTTTTTATTGTTGGCGTCCACCGTCGTGCCGTGGGTCGGCTGCAGGCCAATCTCGAGAATCGGCTGCAGTGATTGGGTGATGTCGTTTAACCTTGCCTCACCCCGGGGACTGAATTGGATGGCTGTCTTAAATGTATATTGTGTGGTTCCCCCCAATGGATATTGAAATTGCGCCAGTGTCGTGCCTGTTCCCGTGTCGATGTCCCCGATCTGCCATACGGGCGATCCATTCGTATTGACATAGGGGCGCGTGTCCAACGTTACCCCGGTTCCACTTCCGATCGGAAATGTTGCATTGCCCGCCGTCGCCTTTTTCAAATGCATGTTATCAATCTTCACCAATTTACCGACTTGAAGCAGCGATGAGGTCGCAAGTGTTGTTGTTGTCGTGATGTTTGAAGGGTAGATCATCGTACCATCCTTGGATGCCACGGTTGAGAGAACGACTCTTCCGGTTCCTTGTGTGGCGGGTGTTGCGGAAGTCGTTATGTCTTCCTCAAAAAACCCGACCCAGACATAGGTGTTGTTCGCGGTGGCGTAGGTTCGGGCATTTTGCAGGACACCAGAGATATCGGCGGCTGCTTTGGTGATGTCACCGGATTTCTTTAAACCGATCAAGGCCGGCCCCAGGATGCCCATCATGACCAGGATAATGGCGATGACGGTCAGCAGTTCGATCAGTGTGAAGCCGCCTTGAGAGGGGGCACGCCTGTAAAGAGGGGTGCGGGTGCTTGGGGCGGCTTGAGTTAAAGGGTGCATACGGTCTCCATCATATCGCAATATATTACAATGTATTTACTCCATGACTACAATTAATCATGATTCGTCCATAATGCAAGTATTACTTTTTAACCACGAAAAGGGTGAAAAAAACGAACAAAGCGTTGGTCGCAAGCCGAGGGCCGAAAGTTGAATGCTTTCCTTAACTGCAGTTGGCAAACGGAAGGTATCACGGATATCCCATGACGTGCTTGTAGTAGGCAATCTCCTTTTTAAAATTCTCAGGCATGTCCAGAGGACCGTCGGGGGCCGGTAGCAAGGTAAAAGTGCAGAGTGATGATCCAGTGTTGAGCACCACCGGGAACAGTGTTTTGATTTCGATCCATGCCTCCCGGTTTTCCACGAGTGTGGGTGGAGGTGGGGGAGGGAGGGCGGGTTTGCCATTGGATCCCTGTGCGGGCCCGGGGCGACCCGACTGCGGCACAGGTCTGCTGAGACTTCCCACATAATGGTAACACAAGTGTGATTTATAGCTCACCGGATCCTTTTCCTTGAGTAACGCGGGTGTGATCCAGGCAAATGCGGGAAGATCGCCTGGCATGTCGAATTTGTCGTTCAGTGCTTCGTTGGAATTGTTTTGGAGCGGAAATACGTCGCCACTCGGATACTCCTTGAAAACAACCGGCAGGTTGGGTATCGTCCACTGCTCCGTGACGGGTCCCTTTGTCCAAGTAATGCGTATTCTCCTTACATTCTCGGACTGGCTCACTTCGATCTTTTGTGGTTTTCTTATGCTCGCAGGTGTTTGCGGAGGCTGGGCGGCCCCTGGATCCTGAGTGTTGTTTTGGGAACTGGGATAGGTGATCTCCACGATCCAGGCCGCATTGCCTTCCGGGAATTTCACCAGCGGATCGGCGTGAGCGGAAGTGTTGAAAAATGAGAACAAACCCAAGGCTAGGAGCAGAGTCGGCAAACAATGGCGGAATACAGTTTTTTTACAGGAGGATCGCAAAGGAACGCGATGAGCTGCCATTTTAAAAGCTGATAACACAAATGTGAGGCATATAAAAAGTTTGAAACTGA
>JAQTNW010000079.1 GCA_028713655.1 Candidatus Methylacidiphilales bacterium
GGCCACACCCCCCGGAGCGCTCGCCGCAGCGACCTTTCTGCCCCTCTTTTTAGAGGGGATTCAATTCCGAGAGAATGGCCCGGCCCATTTCGGCAGAGCCCACTTTGCGGCAGCCTTCGGTGTAAATGTCGGCGGTGCGGGTGCCTTTGCGAATGACGCGTTGGACGGCGTCGCGGATGGCCTTGAGGGCTTATTTGGTTTGAAGCAGATTCAGCGCGATATGCTTTCGGTAGTGCGTGAAATCGAGGTCAGTTGTCAGGATTCAGCATTTGCGCCAGACATTCATGACTTGCGGCAGGAAGCTTTTTAGTCGTAGGACTTATTGTATTCGATGGTGCCGAACAGGCGTGTGACTTTGATTTGTTTGCGCCGTTGCACATATTCGCGAAGCGCATCTTGAATAGCGGCCCGTTTGGATTTGCGCTGTCCCAGTGACACAGCCTCTTTCATCAGAGTTTCATCCAGTTCAACATTGGTGGCCATGTGCAAATTCTCGCACAAAACAACGCACAAACAAGCGATTTTTTCCTGAGATTCCAAATCGGATGCATTGCTGATAACAACCGAAACCGATTTTAAAATCCACCGCTGCCACAGCCGACAGGTCGTGCCTGATGCCTTGAGCTAGTCTGAAGATTTTGCGCAGAGTCAGCCTCTATTTTGTGGATTTGCTTAAAATATAATAAACCGTCTGGATCGTCGAAAATACCAGCCATAACATTACAATAGCTGATGGAAGGAATACATAAATTTTTCGCGGTTTGATGAAAAGGCCGGATATAACGACAGCCAATGAAATAAGCGCAGAAGTTACGCCACTCATTTCGCTAACCCATATTGGCAAACGGACAAACGACCACAGCAACATGATAAGCGATATCAAACCCGTAATTAAAAAAAGCTTCTCGTTCTTATTCATAATAATTATTCATTAAAGACGAAATCTCCGAACGCAAAGCTTTGAGAATATGATGTATCGCTAAAACTAATTGATCCTCCTCCTTCTCCAATCCCCATTCCACTAATAGAACTTGCTTTTAATGCCCACCCGGCATTAATCCTGACTGTTAGTGTTTTTGTATTATCCCCCGTAATTTGAACATTATAGCCGGATGATACGGAATCCTCCGTTTTGTCCAGGTCTCCAGATCTTGTATATGTCAGATTTCCCTCTTTATTGACTTTAATATCTAATGTTAGATTTAGTGCTAGTTGGTCCAGCCCGTCCCCAAGCCATTTCTTTCCTGCACCTGCGATTTCCAAAGTCACAGACCCAGTGTTGCCGCTAGTCGAAGCTGACGATGAACCATTAAAATTACAAAAACCTCCCCACATGCTGAAATCATTAAATTCCTTTGTTTGCGGGTTGTTTGTTGTCAACTCCAGAAGACCAAGCAAATCCATCGCGTATGTTGGCCTATTGGTATATTTGTAATTATTCGCCCCATCGGGGAAGCCGGAGGGATCGGCGGTGGTCCAGCGCTGCAGCTCGGGGTTGTAATTCCGGAACTGGAAACTATACGCGCCCAGCTCGGCCACATAGGGTTTGCCGGTGTAGAAAAAGCCATCAGCTTTCAGCTCCCGGCTGTCAGCGGCTGGCGCTGATGCCTGGGCGGCAGCCTGTTCCTTTTCCACCGCTTTCCAATACTCCGCGCCTTGCGGCGGCAGGCCGGGCAGGTTGTCCGTCACGGGCACAGCGGCCTGTGAGAGGTTCATGACGCCCAATGTAAGCGCCGCGCACGCGGCGAGCAATCCTATTTTTGTTTTCATCCGACAAACTCCAGTTTTGTTGTTTCGTTCCAAGCCCGCAGCCCATCGACCTCTCTGCGCTTCCGGCCCGGGCGCCAACCCGGACCCCGGCGTTACCGCCAGTCGCAGGCATGCTTGTTTCTGCTTGCGCGCCATCGTACTGCTATAACTTTTATCAGGATGCGAACGGATTATCCTCCAGCTTGTGAATATCTCAATTTGACAATCAAGCCGCCTCCGCAAGATACTTAATGCCAATAGGTTGCATTTGCGACAAATAGCGGTTATTCATTGCTATATTACGGTTACGACTTTACAGCAACTGTGCGACTCGCTGGAAACAAGTGTGTTTTGATTTTGAAGCTCTTGAAATGCTGCTTTGAGCGGGAATGAGCGTGGGTTCATGAGAGAAGCACCGAAGGTGCGGCCTATACCAGCCTGGGGCAGCGCCCCAGGAATATGAATCGTGTAAAACCTGAAGCCCTGTAGGGGCGTTCTAACGTATGCCGGCCTCTGGGTCGCTCCTACAGAGCTCGATAAATTTTAGATGCGCCATACCCAGGGTTTCACCCTGGGCTGGTATAGGGCGGGCCTTCGGCCCTTATGAAAAGACATGGAACCTCTAACATTTTATCTTTCAACATCTTGCCGCAACTGTTCATTAGGAGGCCCATCTGGAACACTCGCGACACATGTCGGAGTTGGGACGTGGCGATCCATCTTCGTCCCTGTAACTTCAAATGTGCATGACCGAAACGCTGCCTGATCCTGTGCTGGTGATCGCCGACGCAGATTTTAAAGTCCTCCGCCGCCACAGCCGACAGGTCATGCCCTGCTTGATGCCGTGAGGTAATCTGGCTCTGATTTATTTAGTAGCTTTCAAATTCAATGTGTTAATGCGACAGCGGCCGGGTGGCAGCAGCATGTAACTTCTGCCATCCAGCGTGTATGGCTTCGAAAGCGGCTCATACTCATACAAACTGGTTATCAACTTCATTTTTTCTCCGCCAATCTCAACAACCTCCTCTGTTCTGGCAAAAAATGCCGCGTCCAGGTCCAGCAAGGTTCGCATTTTCAATTCGGAGGCTGGGGCATTAACCAAGCTCCCCATGTTGCGCTGTTCTATTATCAACAGATACGGTGGTCTAAGACTTCCATCCGCCTTGTGCCCAATGAACGAATGGGCCTCAATGGTGCATTCAATTTTGGAATCGAATGGTGATTTTACACAACCAATAAACCCCAACACAAACAAACTCAAAAAGCACATTATGGGATATGGACTATTTATCTTACAAATAAGCATCCTCATGGTGTTATTATTCCTCGGCTTGGCGTTCCCAATTATAGGTTATACTGAAAGAGCCGTCGCGGTATGTATGTGGATTCACCGGAACCAATCGAATTGTGCCATCGTAGGATGGTTGTTCAGTGTATGATTCCCCGACCACATAGGATTTTGAGTAGCTTGGTCCAGAATCCTTGGTATAAGTCTTACCGTCTATGATATTCTCATCTCCTGGCATCCAATGCCAACCGGACGGAGCAGTTGCTTTCTGCGCATAACAGCCGTCAACTTGATCAGATGTAACGCTACCTATTTTTTCCCATCCAATACCTGGGCTTATGCTTGCGCTTACACCAAAGGGGAAGCTTAGTGAAAAGCCACCCCAACCAAGAGAGAAACATTTCATTTCAGTCCACTTTTCCTGGATTGTGTAGGTTCCAGTAATCCACTTAGTCTGTAACCCATTCATATCAAATGAGCTATTTGGCGCAGGTGTGTACTCATAATTATTTGCTCCATCGGGGAAGCCGGAGGGATCGGCGGTGGTCCAGCGCTGCAGCTCGGGGTTGTAATTCCGGAACTGGAAACTATACGCGCCCAGCTCGACCACATAGGGTTTGCCGGTGAAGAAAAAGCTATCAGCTTTCAGCTCCCGGCTGTCAGCGGCTGGCGCTGATGCCTGGGCGGCAGCCTGTTCCTTTTCCACCGCTTTCCAATACTCCGCGCCTTGCGGCGGCAGACCGGGCAGGTTGTCCGTCACGGGCACAGCGGCCTGTGAGAGGTTCATGACGCCCAATGTAAGCGCCGCGCACGCGGCGAGCAATCCTATTTTTGTTTTCATCCGACAAACTCCAGTTTTGTTGTTTCATTCCAAGCCCACAGCCCATCGACC
>JAQTNW010000080.1 GCA_028713655.1 Candidatus Methylacidiphilales bacterium
CTCCACCATCGACGATAATCCCGTGGCTGTCGCCGCTCCAAATGTGCTTATCAAATAATCTGTGTATAACTCTAATTCTGTTTTTTTCATTCGCACAGAATAACTGAACTTAGTGATGACTGCGTAACATCAGTTATTCATAAAACCCTGCCTGATGCCGGTCGCGAAGAAACGCTGGAAACCGCCATTTATCCAGGCCAATTGCTCGGAACCGACAGCCTGATCAACGCACTGTTTGCGGGGGTCGGCGTCACCAGTCCGCAACAGGGGCAACACGGCGTTAGCGGTCTGCTGGGTTATCACGCGCGTATTGAAAATATTGAATCCAGCTTCAGGGTGCAGCACGATTTTGACAGCGATGACACCTCACTGTTTTTCAGCTTGATTCACTGGCTGTGATAGACTTTGGCAAAGCGCTTTCTTGTAAAAAAATGAACATTGCTCAGTCATAAAATTCTATTGAGACAGTTCCTCTAAGTGTTTTAACTTATTGAAGTACAATCAAATAAATCTAAAATGACCTGTGTTGTTTATTCGTCCGCCAATAGCGGACATTCTACTTCTGCAGGATTCTGATTTTACATACAATTGACTCCCCATCAACCCAACTCCAAAAGGTAATCCCGATGAAACATTTATATAAATCAACCGCCGTCTTATTACTGTTGTTACCCATAAGCATGATCAGTTCCGCGGCTGAACCGCAAAAAGCCGACGAGCCAATGAAAGAAATGGGCGCGCATCAGGGCATGGGAGGCATGGACATGAAGTGTTGCCAGTCTGAAGAACAAAAAAATGAACATATGCGCTCCATGCAGGAACACATGCTACAGATGCATGACCTGTCCAATCAGATTCTGTCAGAGAAAGATGCCGCAAAAAAAGAAGCGTTAAAAAAGCAGCAATTGGAGCTTATGAAGGCACATCATGCTCAAATGATGGAGCATCGCCAACAAAAGATGCAGGAACATAAAAAGTAAATGTATCAGGAAGGAGAAAACTGGGGTCTTCAACCCGAAATCGTCCATCCGCCCGCTTGCCCTAAGCTTTCTGCCAGGGGCGAAGACAAAGCGTCACTTCGTTAATACAACCCAAAAATGAAGGATACCAATTATGAGCATGTTACAAGAATTTAAAGAATTCGCCATCAAGGGCAATGCTATTGACATGGCCGTGGGCATCATAATCGGCGCCGCTTTCGGCAAAATTATTTCATCCCTTGTTGCCGACGTATTCATGCCGCCGATTGGCGTATTAATCGGGGGTGTAGATTTTACCAAGCTGGCATTCACCCTAAAAGAAGCAGTTGGAAACGCGCCTGCCGTGACGCTTAATTATGGCAATTTTATTCAAGCCCTGGTTGATTTTACGATTATCGCCTTTGTTATTTTTATGGCGGTGAAATTCATCAACAGTCTTAAGAAAAAAGAAGCCGCGGCTCCTGCAGCACCGATAGAACCATCCAAAGAAGAACTGCTATTGACTGAAATCAGGGATTTGCTCAAGGAAAGAAAATAATATTTCACTCTGAGCTCACTTTTCGGGGCGGATGCAATTCGCCTCGACGATCTTAATAATCAGGCATCTTGCGATAAAAGTGCCCACCAGCCACCCATCAATCTCAGCAAAAAGCCCCTATATTCAATCAATCGTTTGTAGTCAGATTGACGTGTACCATTCGTGCAGGTATGAATCCGCCATCATACTGCATTCGCCTGTGTCAGCCAGAAATCAAGGTCGGGATTGCTTAATAACCGCCCTGCGAATGAGCACGCTTCAACTAAATTAGTTTCGGCATTTGCGCTCAATTCATCGCCCAGTTCAAATTGCTCGGCTTTGATGCTCAACAGAAAACACGGCGGCGGCGTTTGGTTTTTTATCGATTGATACACGTCTAAAACCGCGGCAGGACTCATCGCGTGAGTTGTGTAGCTTTTATCCCTGGCGGGTTCCAGCACGGTAAAATCAAACGCGTCGACGCAGGCTACGGATGCATCGACAAACAACACTAAGCGCCTGTTTTCCAGATCCAGCGCATGTTCGATCTGCAACTGGAAGTCGGTCAAGACTTCAACCTCGTCCAAACCGCAATGGCTTTCGGCATATTCCAGCAGCAGCGGCCCCAGCGCATCGTCGCCGCGACTGAGGTTGCCATAGCCGAACAGCAAAACCGGCTTAAGCATTATTCCGCTCAATTTGACCGTCGCTGTGCTTGACCAATTTATCGATCAAATTGCCTTCGGCATCGACCAGCTCAAGTTGCAGCGGCATTTTACCGACAGCATGGGTCGCGCAGGACAAACAGGGATCGTAAGCGCGTATCGCCACTTCCAGGTTATTCAACAAGGGTTCGGTCAGTTCGCGGCCTGACAAATATTCCGCCGCCACTTGCCGCACCGATTCGTTCATCGCCATGTTGTTGCTGGTGGTCGAGACGATCAGGTTGGCTTTGGTGACAATGTCGTTCTCATCGACTTGATAGTGATGGAACAAGGTGCCGCGCGGCGCTTCAATCACACCCACGCCTTCATAACGCTTTTCGCCTTGCGCGACCAGATCAGAGCCCATGATGTCCGGGTCATTGAGCAACTGTTTAATGCTTTCGGCGCAATGCAGGACTTCAATCAGCCGCGTCCAGTGAAATGCCAAGGTGCTGTGTACCATCGCCTCGCCGCTGTGCGCTTTAAACTCGACGCGGGCGGCTTCCGCCAACGGCGTGTCGATATAGTCGCAGTTATTGACCCGCGCCAAAGGCCCGACCCGATACCAGCCTTGTTCCTGCCCCAGTGACAGCAGGTACGGAAATTTCATATACGTCCATGAGCGGACTTCTTCATGGATATAATCGTTATATTTGCAATAATCGATATGATCCATAATGGTTTCGCCGTGCTCATTCTTGGCGCGGATGCCGCCGTGATAAAGCTCCAGCGCGCCGTCAGGTTTGGTCAACCCCAGGTAATTGGTACGTATAGTGGCAAAATCATCGTAATAAGGCAGGTTGGAGCAATGCACTTTTTTTATCAGCGCAACCGAACCTTCCGCCCAGGTTATCATTTGGTCTATATCTTCCAACAGATAATCGCGCTCGGCTTTAGTCAGTGATTTATTCATGCCCCCGGCAATCGCGCCGGTGCCGTGAATACGTTTGCCCGACACCATGCGGATGACTTCCTGTCCGTATTTGCGCAGTTTTACGCCCTGTACGCCGATTTCGGGATATTCGCTCAATACCGCAACAATCGAGCGCTTGCTGATGTCGCTTTCAAAGCCGAACAGCAAATCCGGGCTGGATAAATGAAAGAAATGCAGGGCATGAGATTGCAGCACTTGCCCGAAATGCAACAGGCGTCTTAATTTGTCCGCTGAAACGGGCAAGTTTTCAGGATCGATGCCGACCAGTTGGTCTATGGCTTTGGCGGCGGCTAAATGATGACTGACCGGGCAGATACCGCACAAACGCTGCACCAAAACCGGCAACTCCCAATACGGCCTGCCTTGAATAAACCGCTCAAAACCTCGAAACTCAACGATATGCAACCTGGCTTGCTGGACTTTGTTATCTGCATCCAGCAATAACGTGACTTTGCCGTGCCCTTCAACGCGCGAGACAGGATCGACGACAACACGTTTTAAACTGTCACTGTTTTCAGCTGTTTCTAAATGTTCGTACATAAAAATTCCCGTATTTGTATAGATGCTGTCTTTGTGGGAACACA
>JAQTNW010000081.1 GCA_028713655.1 Candidatus Methylacidiphilales bacterium
TTTCTGCATTTTTCTCTTGTTTCAGCCAGCCATTCAGGCATTTTGGAATGCTTTTCAGGAAGGAAATTGATTTATGTTCGCAGTCATACGCACAGGTGGCAAACAGTACAAGGTTCAGGAGGGCGATGTCATTGACGTCGAGCTCTTTGAAACCGAGGCCGGCAAGACCGCCGTTTTCGATGAGGTTTTGATGTTCGCCAACGGCGATACCGTCAAAGTCGGCAAACCCACCTTGAGCGGCGCCACGGTCAGCGGCGAGGTCGTTGGCGAAATCAAGGACAAGAAAGTCATTGCCTTCAAATACAAGCGCCGGAAAGGCTACCACCGCACGGTGGGCCACCGTCAGCGCAAAATCAGAGTCAAGGTCAGTTCGATCAAGGCCTAATTTCAGGAACACCAGTCATGGCACATAAAAAAGGTCAGGGAAGCACGCAGAACGGGCGCGACAGCCAGAGCAAACGGCTGGGCGTGAAAAAATTTGGCGGCGAAATGGTCATCGCAGGCAGCATCATCATGCGCCAGCGCGGAACCAAGTACAACGCGGGCCGCAACGTCGGCCAGGGCCGCGACCACACCCTCTTCGCCCTTGCGGAAGGCGTCGTCGAATTCGACAAGGCCAACCGCCGCATCCACGTCAAATCCAAAGCCTGACTTAAATTTCCCACGGAAGCTGGGAAATTTAGGTTAAATGGAACGAGACAAGCTCGTCCCTCCATTCGCTCCTTTAGCGCGGTCTTGCAGGCAACCCTGCAAGCAGTTTTAGGTTTGCCACAAAAGAGCACAAGGATCTCATAGAATTGGAAATTTTTGAGATCTATGCGTTCTTTTGCGGCTTAAATCCGTGTTTATCCGTGTGCATCCGTGGTTCAATTCGTGCTAGGATAATCCATTGTCGGTCTTCCTATGCCCCTGAACGAGATCAAAATCATCGGTGCGCGCCAGCACAACCTGAAAAACCTGACGCTCTCCATCCCGCGGAACAAGCTGGTCGTCATCACCGGCCCTTCCGGCTCAGGCAAGTCCTCCCTCGCCTTCGACACCCTCTTCGCCGAAGGGCAACGCCGCTACGTCCAAAGCCTGTCTTCCTATGCCAGGCAATTCCTGGATCAAATCGAGAAACCCGACGTCGATTTTATCGAGGGCCTCTCCCCGGCGGTCGCAATCGAGCAGCGCGGCAGCGGCGGCAATCCCCGCTCGACCATCGCCACCACGACTGAAATTTACGATTACCTCAGGGTGCTCTACGCCAGTTGCGGCCAGCCGCGCCACCCGAAAACCGGCAACCCCCTCAAACGCCACAGCGTCCAGGAAATTGCGGACAAAATTCTTGCAGAAACAGCCCATGAACGATTCCTCATCCTCGCCCCCATGGTGCGAAACGAAAAGGGCGATTTCAAAAACACGCTTGAGCGGCTGAAAAAGGACGGTTTTGTGCGGGTCAGGATCGACGCCGAATTCAAGCAGTTGGATGATCCGATCAAATTAAAAAAGAACGCGGCCCACGCAATCGATGTCGTCGTGGACCGGCTGAAGATTTCGCCCTCGATCCGGCAACGCCTGACCGATTCCCTGGAAACCGCCCTCAGGCTGGGCGAAGGAATCATCCATGTCTGCTGGGTCGCGGAAGGCGGCGAAACACTCGCGGAATGGACCCTCAGCAACCAAAACTACGATCCTGAAACCGGGTATCATTTCCCGCTGCTCACAGCCCGGCACTTTTCATTTAACAGTCCGGTAGGAGCCTGTCCGTCCTGCCACGGCCTCGGAACCCGGCTTGTGGCCGACCCGCGCCTCGTCATTCCCGATCCCGCCCTTTCCATCGACGAACATGTGATCGCCCCGTGGAAGAAGGCGCCCAAACGGCTGGCAGGACATTATCGCATGATTCTTCGGGATTTGGCGCATTCGGCCGGAGTGAGGACGGATGTCCCCTGGAAAGACCTGCCCGAATCCTTTCATTCGCTCGTTCTTAATGGCTCCGGCGACAAACCCATTGCTTTCACCGTCGTCCGCGATGGAAACACGCGGGAACAGAAAAAGGCCTTTGAGGGCGTGCTGCACCAGATCGAAAACCTGTACGAAACCAGCGCCAGCCCGCTGTCGCGCTTTCGAATGCAGGCCTACATGAGCCGGCAACCCTGCCCCGCCTGCGGCGGAAACCGGCTGCGGAAGGAAATATTGGCCGTGACGCTCGACGGCAAAAACAAGAGCAAGGGCTTGAATATCCAGGAATTTTGCGGGCTGACCGTCGGCAAAGCCCTTGAATTCCTGGGAACAATTTCCTGGACGGAGTCCCAGCAGAAGATGAACCGCGACCTGCTGCGTGAAATTGAATCGCGCCTGCAATTTCTCAGGGATGTCGGCGTCGGCTATCTGACACTGGATCGCGAAACCGGTACGCTTTCGGGAGGTGAAATCCAGCGCATCCGCCTGGCCACCCAAATCGGCGCCGGATTGACCGGCGTGTTGTACATTCTCGACGAACCCAGCATCGGGCTGCACCAGCGCGACAACGAATGCCTTCTCCAGACCCTTTTCCGGCTGCGCGACCTCGACAACACCGTGGTGGTGGTCGAACACGACGAGGACACCATCCGCCGGGCGGACCATGTGGTGGATCTCGGCCCCGGCGCGGGCCTGCAGGGCGGCTGGATCGTCGCGCAGGGGACTCCCGATGAAGTGGAGAACAATGAAAAATCCCTGACAGGCCGCTATCTCTCGGGAAATGCGAGGATGGAAGTGCCCCAGGCCCGGGTTCCCAACGACCGGGGCGCGCTGCTCATCAAAGGCGCGCGGGAGAACAACCTGAAAAACATCGACGTGGAAATCCCAATCGGCTGCATGACCTGCGTGACCGGCGTCAGCGGGTCTGGCAAAAGCACGCTCATCAATGAAATTCTGAGCAAGGCGCTTTTCCGACACTTCCATCACTCGAAGGAACGGCCCGGAGAGCACGACGCCATCGAGGGAATCGGTCAGATTGACAAGGTGGTCACGGTGGACCAATCCGCCATTGGACGAACGCCGAGGTCGAATCCCCTTACCTATATCTGCGCGTTTGACGCGGTGCGGGATCTGTTCGCGCAACTGCCGGCTTCGCGCATCCGGGGCTACAGCAAAGGCCGTTTCAGTTTCAACACCGCGGGCGGTCGTTGCGAGCATTGTTCGGGCGACGGATACAAAAAAATTGAAATGCACTTTCTGCCGGATGTTTATGTGCCCTGCGAAGCCTGCAAGGGGCGGCGCTTCAACCGCGAAACGCTGGAAATCACCTACAAGGGACATGACATCGCCAACGTTCTCGAAATGACGGTACAGGAAGGGCTCGATTTGTTTAAATCCATTCCGCCGATCATGGACAAACTGGAGGCCCTGGCGCGGGTCGGACTCGGCTATATGCCGATGGGGCAATCCGCCACAGACCTGTCTGGCGGAGAGGCTCAACGGGTGAAGCTGGCAGCCGAGCTGTGCAAGAAATCGACAGGCAAGACCTGCTTCATCATGGATGAACCGACGACCGGGCTGCATTTCTCCGATGTGGAACAGTTGATGTACGTGCTTTTCAATTTGAGAAATTCGGGCAATACTATGGTGATTATCGAACATAACCTGGATGTCATTAAATGCGCGGACTGGATTATCGATCTGGGGCCGGAGGG
>JAQTNW010000082.1 GCA_028713655.1 Candidatus Methylacidiphilales bacterium
TAGTGTTTCATTTTTTTCACCCGCAGGGAGTTGCTCAGGTAAATATCCGGCAGGTTGTAGCCATTAAACCGATTCGCTTTAATCAGGGTGTAAGCGCCGACATTTTTAAAAACCACTCTATCCCCTATTTCCAAGGGTTCTTTAAAACGATATTGTCCGAATACATCACCTGCCAGGCAGGTACAGCCCGCCAGGATAGCGACATATTGTCCGTCGGGATCATGTTCATGTAATTCAGGCTGACGCTGGTATTCAAATACTTCGGGATTATGGTTGATCGAGGTATCCAGTATGACTATGGCTTCACCGTCACTGACAAAGCAATCAAGCACCGTCGCCACTAAATGCCCGGCTCGTCCTACGATTGCTTTGCCCGGTTCAATATAAACCTCAACGCCAAAATCATGTTTCAGCTTATTGACCAGCTCAACAAACGGGCGATGATCTTCAATTTGACCGAACAAATAGCCACCACCGATATTCAACCATTCAAGTTGAGCTAATCCTGCACCCAAATGCTGCTGAAGCTTTTCGATAGTTTTAATTAACGGGGTGAAATCGGTTGCGGAAAACACGTTATGAACATGCAACCCCTCAATTTGATCCAGGCAAATCGAGTGACTCAACTCATCAATAGCCACGCCCAGCTTTGAATGTTGCCGACAGGGGTCGAATCGCTCGTCATGCAGAAAGGACAACTTCGGGTTAACTCTTAAGCCGATTGAAGACTGCGCTTGGGCCGTCTCGGAATATCGTTGATACTGGGTCAAAGAATTAAAGCTGATATGCGAACACAGCAAACTTAACTCATCAAGCTCATCTTGCCTTATACCGGGCGTAGTCAAGTGAATGCTGCCCTGCCCCGCCAAAACTTCATTGGCCAGCCGCGCTTCAAATAAGGAACTGACTGAAAAGCCGTCAACAAAAGGTTTCGCCATGTCCATGACGGCTGAAAAAGGCAATGATTTTATGGAGTATAAAATCTTGCAACCACATTGCGTTCTCAGCTCGGCTAATGTTTCCAAGGCCTTGGAAATTTCTATTTCATCCAAAACAAAAGCCGGAGAGGAATAGACACTGTCTTTCAACACCTGAAAATCCATCAGTTAGAAAACTGCCGCCCTTTACCGGCATAAAGGTTTTTTTCCGTCATTACAATATCCATAGCCACATCATGAGCGTCCATAGCGACTTGCTCAACCAACTGGGACTCAAAACAAACGCCGATCAATACGGCATCGGCTCTGACACTCTTTAATAAACGATCATAATAACCCGCGCCATTACCCAAGCGCCCGCCATTTCGATCGAAAGCCACGCCCGGCACCATCACGCAATCGAGCTGTTCCGGGGCCACTTCTTTTCCCAACTCGCCCCATCGTTGTTTGGGCGGCTCTAAAATCCCCCACATTCCCGGCACCAATTCTGCAAAATCCTCCAGCCACCATAAGCCCAGTTTATTATGTCCTTGCTCATCTTTAGTGCAGTAGGGAATGACCATACGCTTACCGGCGTCCAGTTCGCCTAACAATGCCGATTGAGTTCTGACTTCCGAGCGGCAATGGATATACCACATTACCGTCTCGGCCTGTTGATAAAACGGGTGCGCTACAAATTGCGCGCAAATAATCCGGCTCATGACATCCTTATCTATTTGCTCATTGCGAACATCGTAAGCCTTCCGCCGTTGCCGGCTTTTTAGATCATTCATATGCGTTCAGCCTTTAACCAAAATAATATGCATTGCAACCTCGAAAACATAAAATCATTTCAATAATACACAGGTTCAACACCGGTTTAAAACTCAAATGCGCAAGGGCATTTTTATTCTGCTGTGTTTTCTTTTATACTTACCGGATAAATACATAAAGGAGATACCATGGAAAAGCCATTAATTTTACACATGTTAACCACCGCTAAAAACCTCAGTCCATTTGATGTCAATATGGCATTGGATGCAGGTTGGGTTTCCGCATTGCCTTATATCAATGTCGAACCTAGTGAAGTTCAAGGCTTGGTACAGGATGCCATCTTTTCGCGCAGCCCTAAAAACTTGAAACGCACCGGGATATTCATAGGCGGGCGTGATACGAAACAGGCAATGGACATGTTGAATACGGCCAAACGTTCAATGTTCGCTCCTTTTGAAGTTTCCGTATTTGCTGATCCAAGCGGGGCATTTACCACGGCAGCAGGCATGGTAGCAGCCGCTGAACATGAATTAATAACCAAATTCGACACCACTCTGGAAGGAAAAAATATTCTGGTACTGGGGGGAACCGGACCTGTTGGTCAAGTGGCCGCAGTCATTTCCGCACAAAGCGGTGCGCACGTAAAGCTTATCGGCCGTCAATTGGACAAAGCTCAAGCCATTGCCGACATGTGCAACAATGAATTCGGCGACGGAAAAACCAATATTGAAGCCGGCGCAGATGCGGACAAAGCAGAATACATTAAAGCAGCGGATGTTGTTTTTGCAACCGGTGCTGCAGGCATTGAACTATTAAGTGCAGAACTTGTCGCATCGGCTCCACAACTTAAAGTGGCTGCCGATGTAAATGCCGTACCGCCGGCAGGTATCGCAGGTGTTGACGCCTTCCATAATGGCACCCCCATTCAAGGCTCAAACAGCGGCGCAGTCGGCTTGGGTGCGATGGCAATTGGCAACATTAAATACCAGACTCAAGTCCTTTTGTTGAAAAAAATGATCAATAGCGACAAGCCTGTGTATCTGCATTTTGAGCATGCATTTGAAACTGCAAGAGAATATATTAAATCAAGCTCTTGAGTCTAAACTTTCGAATTAACCTGCATAATAAAAAGGAACTCTAATGGCAAAACGCAGCATTCTTCATATGCTTGACCCCATGCCCAACAATAGCCCATTCGACATTAACATGGCACTGGATGCAGGGTTTGACGTGCTTATCCCATATAACAATGTCAAGTTGGATAGCGTTTATGGACTTACTCAAGATGCCACCTTCTCCCGCAGTCCATCAGGCGTTAAGCGCACCGGAATTTTTATTGGCGGCCGCGATTTAGGGTTAGCCATGGACATGCTGAACACAAGTAAACAAGCCATGGTTTCGCCTTTTGAAATCTCGGTTTTTGCTGATCCCAGCGGTGCTTTTACCACGGCTGCGGCATTAGTTACCTGTGCCGAAAAAGAACTGAAAGCGAAACACCGCAAAGAACTGAAAGATTGCTCAGTTGTTATTTTTGGCGGAACAGGTCCCGTAGGTGTTGCTACAGGCATTATTGCTTCATTAGCCGGCGCCGATGTGACATTAACCGACCATTTATCAGTTGATACAGCCCTGGATGTTTCTAAAGCATACAATCGTCGTTTTAATTGCACGCTTAAAGGAGCTTTGGCCAATTCTGAAGCCGATAAAGCCCGACTGGTGGCCACTGCTGATATTATTTTCTGCACAGCCAAAGCGGGCATTCAGGTTTTAAGTGCAAATGTATTAAAAGAGGCGACACAGCTGAAAGTGGCCGGCGATGTTAATGCGGTTCCGCCTTTTGGTATAGAAGGCGTCAAAAACAATGATTGTGGTGCGCCACTCATTCATGCGACGAATGCGCAAGGCGCAGT
>JAQTNW010000083.1 GCA_028713655.1 Candidatus Methylacidiphilales bacterium
AAATTCAACCACGTCACACAGGCATGGCGTCAGCCGGGTTCGAGCTTCAAGCCGTTTATCTATTCGGCGGCGCTGGAAAAAGGCTTGACCGCGGCAACCGTGATCAATGACGCCCCCATCGTGGTGGATGCCGCCCAAACCGGCGGACAGGTCTGGGAGCCGAAAAACTTCGAGGGCGATTATGCCGGACCGATGCGCTTGCGCACCGCCCTGACCAAGTCGAAGAACTTGGTTTCCATCCGGGTGCTGCAATCTATCGGTCCTGCGTATGCCCAGGATTACATTGCCCGTTTCGGCTTTTCGCCTGAGCAGCACCCGCCCTACCTGACCATGGCGCTAGGGGCGGGGTCGGCAACGCCCATGCAAATGGCCGCGGCTTACTCGGTGTTTGCCAATGGCGGCTACCGTACCCAGCCCTATTTGATCGACCGGATTGTCGATGCGCGCGGTACGCTGCTGGTTCAGGCCAAACCCAAGCGTGCCGGTGATGGCGCCGAGCGCGCCATCGATGCGCGGAATGCTTTTATCATGACTTCCATCATGCGCGACGTGGTGCGTTTCGGTACCGGTGCGCGCGCCATGCAACTGAAACGCCAGGATCTTGCAGGAAAGACCGGAACCACCAATGATCAGGTGGATGCCTGGTTCACGGGTTTCAACCCGGGCCTGGTGGCAATTGCCTGGATCGGATTTGATCAGCCTCGTTCCATGGGCGGAGCAGAAACCGGCGCGCAGGCGGCGCTACCGGTCTGGATCGGGTATATGGGTAAGGCGCTGAAAGGCGTGCCGGAAGCGGATCTGGTGGTGCCGGAAGGGGTGGCAACCGTCAAAATCGACCCGCAAAGCGGGCGACGAGTTCCCGAAGGGAGCGAAGGGGTTTTGGAATATTTTTATCAGGAAAATATCCCGTCTGAGCAGACCGGCTTTTTCGAAGGCTTCTTTGGCGGTGGCGGCAAGTCCGCGGAAGAGGTTAAGGATCAATTGTTCTGAAATGCCAAAACCAGGCAAAGCTTCTGGTGAAAAGCCCGTCCCACGGTACCGGGAGAGAGAGAAAGCCGCGAATCTCCGCATGCGCGAACGCATCGCACACCAGGCAGCCCGCATCATTGCGGAAGACGGTCTCCAGGATTATGCCTCGGCCAAGCGCAAGGCCGCTCGCCAGATGGGTGCGCCGGACACCCACAACCTGCCGGATAATGATGAAGTGGAGCGGGCGTTAAGGGATTATCAGGCGCTTTACCAGCGAGATGAGCAAAGCGCGCGCTTGCGTCAACTGCGGCAGCAGGCATTGGCGGCGATGCGCTTGCTGGCACCGTTCAACCCCTACCTTACCGGCTCGGTTTTGAATGGCACGGCGACCCGCCACTCAGACATTAACCTGCAGCTGTTCACGGATAGTGCCAAGGAGGTGGAGCTGTTTCTGCTGGCCAGGCAGATGCCCTATAAAAGCGGCGAAAAACATTTCCATTTCGGGGGTGAAGAGCGCCCCATCCCGGTCTTTACCTTGCTGGATGGTCCTGCAGAAATTAATGTCACCGTTTTTGCGACAGAGGATATCCGCCGAATTCCGCGCGGCCATGCAGAAAAAAATGCGCGCGCCCAGGCCCGGTGGGTCGAGGCATTGCTTGAAGAGGGATAATACCCTTATACTTTCAAACACGCTTTCTACCGGCTACGCATAAGGATTGCGCGTTTTTGCTTTCCGAAAAGATTTAGAGACAAAAAATTAATGACACCCTCGTTGCCTTCCCGCCCGCTCCCCCGCCATTCAAATTTTTGGGCAACCCTTGCTGGGCGTCAAAACGGTCCGATTTCCGCAGTTCATGGCGGTGCAACATGGTGAATCCCACCCCAAATTCACCCCAAGGTTCATCAATTTCCGAAGATGACGACGGCGTCAGCAGTTTTACGGTTAGCTGGAAGAAAGAGATTGTCTACATTCTTCGCGCGGTGATGGAAAAGACCGAGTTGGTAAGCGCTTATTTTAATCGCGGCGAAAGTTTCATACTGACATCCATCATCGCCGTAGACCCTGACGAAGAGCTTGTTTTTCTGGATTTGGGCGCGAATGAGGTGTTCAATAAAAAAATTCTCGATAGCGAACGAATTGTTTTTGTTACGGCCCATGACAAGGTCAAGGTTCAGTTTGTCGGCCGCTGGATAGAAAAGGTCCAGCTCGGAGGCCGGGATGTGTTCAGGATCGAGCTTCCCAAGTCATTGATCAAGCTGCAGCGGCGGGATTATTACCGGGTGACAACGCCCATCGTCAACCCGCTGAAATGCATCGTTTTAATGGACGGCCAGCACAAGGCGGAAATGGTGGTTGCAGACATCAGCATCGGCGGAGTGGGTGTGGTTCTCCCTTCGGCGGATGCTGCCGTTGAACCAGGAATGACATTCAACGAATGCAGCCTGGTTTTGCCCGAGATCGGCAATATTGTGGCGACCCTGGAAATACGGAACGTATTCGAAGTGACTTTAAGAAACGGTTTGAAAACCAAGCGGGCAGGCTGTCAGTTCGTCAACTTGTCGGCCAACATGCAGTCCATGATCCAACGCTACATTATCAGGGTGGAGCGGGAGAGACGGGCCATGGACCTGGACCGGCAATAATTCACAGGATGATGGGAAACCCCATCACCCCCTATCAGTTTTCCTTGAGCCAGTTCGCCGCATCCAGCGCAAAGTAGGTCAGGATGCCATCCGCACCGGCACGCTTGAATCCCAGCAAGGCTTCCAGCACGCAGGCCTTCTCGTCTAGCCAGCCATTCTGGGCGGCCGCTTTGAGCATGGCGTATTCGCCGCTAACCTGATAAACAAAAGTCGGCGCCTGGTAGGTGTCCTTGATGCGTCGAACGATGTCGAGATAAGGCATGCCGGGCTTGATCATCACCATGTCGGCCCCTTCCTCGAGGTCCAGTCCGACTTCCCACAAGGCTTCATCGCTGTTGGCCGGGTCCATCTGGTAGGTATATTTGT
>JAQTNW010000084.1 GCA_028713655.1 Candidatus Methylacidiphilales bacterium
GCCTGACCGACGACGAGCGCCGCATCGTCCTGCGCAACCTCGGCTTCTTCACCACCGCCGACAGCCTCGCCGCCAACAACATCGTGCTCGGCACCTATCGCCACATCACCGCGCCGGAATGCCGCCAGTACCTGCTGCGCCAGGCGTTCGAAGAGGCTATCCACACCCACGCCTACCAGTACATTGTCGAGAGCCTGGGGTTGGATGAGGGCGAAGTCTTCAACATGTACCACGAAGTGCCGTCGATCCGCGAAAAAGACGAATTCCTGATCCCGTTCATCGACACCCTGTGCAACCCCAACTTCAAGACCGGCACGCCGGAAGACGACCAGAAGCTGCTGCGCTCGATCATCGTCTTCGCCTGCATCATGGAAGGCATTTTCTTTTATGTCGGTTTCGTGCAGATCCTCGCCCTGGGCCGGATGAACAAGATGGTCGGCGCCGCCGAGCAGTACCAGTACATCCTGCGCGACGAGTCGATGCACCTGAATTTTGGCGTGGACCTGATCAACCAGATCAAGATGGAAAACCCGCACCTGTGGACGCCGGAATTCCGCGTCGAGATCGCCGGCCTGATCCAGAAGGCGGTGGAGCTGGAATATGCCTACGCCGAAGACACCATGCCGCGCGGCGTGCTCGGCATGAACGCCTCGATGTTCAAGGAATACCTGCGCTTCATCGCCAACCGCCGCTGCCAGCAGATCGGGCTGGACCAGCTTTATCCGGGGGCGAGCAACCCGTTTCCGTGGATGAGCGAGATGATGGATTTGAAGAAGGAGAAGAACTTCTTTGAGACGAGGGTGACGGAATATCAGAGTGGCGGGGCGTTGAGCTGGGATTGACCGGCTGACTGACTAAAAAAAGGCGCAGGGGACTGCGCCTTTTTTATTGCATCAGCTTGATGGGATGAATCAACCGGCATAAACTGGTCTGATCTGGTCTAACTGAATTTGGAGGAAAATCATGGAAGTGGGCGCTTATGAAGCGAAAACGCATTTGCCCAGCCTGCTAGAGCGCGTCCAGCATGGCGAGCGGGTCACCATCACCAAGCATGGGGTTCCCGTGGCGATGCTGGTGCCGGTTGTGCCGGTGGCTAAACCCGATCTTCGTGCGGTCATCGACGAACTGAAAATTTTCGCAAAAGGCCATAGCACAGGCGGCATGACCATCCGCGAAATGATCGTGGAGGGTCGGCGTTGAACCGCTTTGTCCTTGATAATTCGGTAGTGATGGCTTGGTATTTCGAGGACGAGGCCAACGACTTTACCGCCTCAATTCTGGAAAGTCTGGCTTCGAGCGAAGCGCTGGTTCCCACCATCTGGCCCCTGGAAGTGGCCAATGTGCTGCTGGTCGGGGAAAGGCGGGGGCGCAGCACCGAAGCCAGAACCAGCCGGTTTATCGCCCTGCTGGATGCGCTGCCGATCCGGGTGGATGCGGCCACGTCGCAGCATGCGCTTGCCGGGATTTTGACGCTGGCGCGGGAGCAGCGGTTGAGTGCTTATGATGCGGCTTATTTGGAACTGGCCATGCGGGAGGGGGTTTCGCTGGCTACGCAGGATCAAGCGTTGAGGCGGGCGGCGGAGGCTTGTGGGGTAGGGTTGTTGGGGGTTAGTGGGGCATTTTAATCAGAATAGAATTGGTGGTGCGACCCTAATTATGGGGGCTGCGCTTTTTGTTAATTTTAATGAAAGATCGTAAAAATGGCGCTCTACCCGCAAATGGAAAAGGAACCGCGTGAGCGCATTGAAGAGTACATTCGATATCGGTGGGACCACTTAGAAAGCGTTCGCTCTTCGTTAGAAGATCACTCCATTAAATTCTTGTTTGGTACGAATGCAGGGGGAACAGCGGTGTTACTCGCTTTTATTGGGAGTACCGCATTTATTCCTCCAACAAGCATTATCTCGCTAGCATTTTTTATATCTGGCTTGCTTCTTACCGGATTTGGTATCGCCTTGGGGTATAACCGCATTGCGCGACTGCAAAAAGGTTGGAACGATGACGCCGCAGACCTGTTTGCAGGAAAAGTTGAATGGGAATTCATGCTGCAAAACGATAAGAAACGTCTCAAGGAAAGTTCCCCTGGGAAAGTGTTTGCATGGTCTGCTTTTGCATGTTGGATACTAGGCACGGCGTTTGGTTTTGCATCTCTTATCTTGTTTCTGTGTAATCGACAAACATAAGCCATCAAGTGTAGAAGGTTAAAGGGGTCAGCTTCGGTTTTGTGAGCGCTTCGCGCGAATGTTTAGATGCCGGGGCTGCCCGGCAGCAGGTCACTTTATTTTGCTTGCCCAAAATACAGTAACCAAACAAAAAGGCACCCTGCCGCGCCGGCCCTTCGGGCTTCCCCCGGATTTCCGGGTGAACCGGGCGGCTGCGTAAAACTCGGCCTCTGGCCTCAGACAAACGCAGCCGACGGCCCCCGCTTTACCCGGAAATCCGAGGCGGTGCAGAAGGGGATTAAAAGCGGTTTTGTGGGCGGGAGCCCGTGTTTTGGGTGCCCTCCCTGTTGGGATGGGCTCCCGCAATAGATTGGTGCGCATGGCGTGCCTATAATTAACCTGAAGGAGAAAAAAATGAATCGAGCCATATTAGCTTTAGCCTGTCTGACATTGTCTTTTTCCGTCATGGCGGAAGATGTTACCTACCGTAAGGATATTCGCCCGCTATGGGATAAACGCTGCGAGGAATGCCACGGTTCGAAATCTCCCTACCTGGGCGAGTTCGAGGAGAACAAGGAAAAGCACAAGGAGGCCGACGAGGGGCCGCGCATGGATACTTATGCGGACCTGCTTTTCTTTGCGGCCTGGCCGGATACCGGCGCGCTGATGCGCCGCCTGGACG
>JAQTNW010000085.1 GCA_028713655.1 Candidatus Methylacidiphilales bacterium
TTTGACCAGCCCCGCTCACTGGGCGGTACGGAAACCGGCGCCCAGGCGGCATTGCCGATGTGGATGGGATACATGGGTAGGGCGCTGAAAAGTGTGCCAGAGGGAGAAACAACAGTCCCGGAGGGTGTGATATCGGTTAAGATTAACCCACAAAATGGGCTAAGGGTCGCCGAAGGTGGCGAGGGCATCCCCGAGTATTTTTACCTTGAAAGTGCGCCGCAGGAGCAGCGAGGCGCCGGTGAAGGCTTTTTTGGCGGCGGTGGCAGGTCGTCGGAAGAGGTTAAAGATCAATTGTTTTGAATCAGCGGGCCATTTTTTCATGTTTAGAGAGCTTGGCGCAAAACACATTATGCCGCACCGGGAGCGAGAAAAGGCGGCGAACCAGCGGATGCGCGAACGGATTGCGCAGCAGGCGGCCCGGCTGATCGCGGAGGACGGCCTGCAGGACTACGCCTTGGCCAAACTCAAGGCGGCTCGCCAGATCGGCGCCCCTGATACGCATAACCTGCCGAACAATATTGAGGTGGAGCAGGCATTGCGGGATTATCAGGCGCTCTACCAAAAAGACGAGCAGGGCGAACGACTCCGTTTGCTGCGCCAGCAGGCGCTGGCGGTGATGCGGCAGCTTGAGAGGTTTAATCCGTATCTGACCGGCTCGGTGTTGAATGGCACGGCCACTCGCTATTCGGACATCAACCTCCAGGTGTTTGCCGACAGCGCAAAGGAGGTGGAGTTGTTCCTGTTAAGCAAACAACTGCCTTACAAGAGCGGCGAAATGCGGCTGCATTTTGGCGGGGACGTGCGCGGCTTCCCGGTTTTCACCCTGCAGGGGGAGGGTACGGAAATCAATATCACGGTTTTGGCCACGGAAGATCTGCGACAAATCCCGCGCGGACATCCGGACAAAAGGCCGCTGGATCGCGCCCGCGTCAAGCAGGTCGAAACATTGCTGGAAGAGGGATAAAGCCTTTATACTTGGTCCTAGGCTTGATGCCGGCCTGAGTTGCGATTGCTTCTATGCAACCTTTTCAAGCGCTATTGCTGTCAATCATGACATTTCCACTATTTTTATTTTGTTGCGCTTTCTCACTGTGAACCAACCTCAAGACCCGCCACAGAGCCCTTCACTTTCTGCCGAAGACGATTTCGACAAGTATTCGATCAACTGGAAGAAAGAGATCGTTTTCCTTTTGCGCGCCATCATGGACAAGGGCGGGCTGTTAAGTGCCCATTTTGACCATGGTAAAAACTTCATCCTGACATCCATTATCGACGTCGATGCGGACCGGGGCGAGGTCATTCTGGATTTCGGCGCTACCGAAGCGCTGAACCTGAGGATACTCGAGAGCGACAAGATCATTTTCGTTACCTCCCATGACAAGGTAAAAGTCCAGTTCGTCGCCAACCGGATCGAAAAAACCCGCTTCGAGGGCCGAGATGCCTTTCGGATCAAGCTGCCCGAATCGGTGATCAAGCTGCAGCGGCGGGAATTCTTCCGGGTGACAACGCCGATCGCCAACCCGCTGAAATGTATTGTGCCAATCGAGGATGGCAGCAAGATTGAAATGACAATCGTGGATATCAGCATCGGCGGCATCGGCGTGATCCTGCCGCAGTGCAATATAGCATTTACCCGGGGAATGGCTTTTCCAGATTGTCACTTGGCCCTGCCCGGCATCGGCAATATCGTGGCGACACTGGAGATCCGGAGCGTATTTGATGTGACCTTGCGGAATGGCCAGCCGTCCAAACGAGCCGGCTGCCAGCTGGTCGATTTGCCGGCTAACATGCAGGCCATGATCCAGCGCTATATCATCAAGGTCGAGCGGGAAAGAAGATCAAAGGATCTGGACCGCCAGTAATTCAGGAGTCCTTCAGCCATTTTGCCGCGTCCAGCGCAAAATAGGTCAATATTCCGTCCGCCCCGGCGCGCTTGAATGCCAGCAAGGCTTCCAGCACGCAAGCCTTTTCGTTCAGCCAACCGTTTTGGGCGGCTGCCTTGAGCATGGCGTATTCGCCGCTGACCTGATAAACGAAAGTCGGCGCCCGGTAGGTTTCCTTGATGCGCCGGACGATGTCGAGGTAAGGCATGCCGGGTTTGATCATCACCATGTCTGCCCCCTCATCCAGGTCCAGTCCCACTTCCCACAAGGCCTCATCGCTGTTGGCGGGGTCCATCTGATAGGTATATTTGTTGCCCGCTCCCAGATTGGCAGCGGAGCCGACCGCATCGCGGAACGGCCCGTAAAAGCTCGAGGCATATTTGGCGGAATAGGCCAGAATCCGGGTATGGATATGGCCCCTACCGTCGAGCGCATTGCGCACGGCGCCGATGCGTCCGTCCATCATGTCCGAAGGGGCGACCACATCAGCGCCGGCCTCGGCGTGAGTGAGCGCCTGCTTTGCTAGCACCGCCACCGTTTCGTCATTCAAAACATAGCCGTTGGCGTCGATCAGTCCATCCTGGCCATGGCTGGTGTAGGGGTCGAGCGCAATGTCGGTAATGATGCCCAATTCCGGAAAATGCTGCTTCAGGGTGCGCACCACGCGCGGTACCAGGCCCTCCGGATTGTAGGCTTCGGCCGCATCCAGGCTTTTGAGCGGCGTCTCAATCACCGGGAAAATAGCCAAGGCCGGAATGCCGAGCCTGGAACATTCCTCCGCCTGGCGAAGCAGTTGATCCAGCGTTTGCCGCACGACACCCGGCATGGAGGAGACCGCTTCGCTGCGGTTATTGCCTTCCAGCACGAACACCGGGTAAATCAAATCGGCGGGCGTCAACTGGTTTTCGCGCATCAGGCGGCGGG
>JAQTNW010000086.1 GCA_028713655.1 Candidatus Methylacidiphilales bacterium
GGGTAGGTCACGGCATTTGCCCAGCCGTGGTTGTCGGTTGCGCTCAGCTGGACGCCCCGGTCTTTCAGGAAGCGCGTCAGGGTTCCGTCTCCCGCCGCGATTTCCAGGCAGCTTTTTCCTCCGATCATCCCGGCGAGGGCTCCGATCAGTTCGCGCGAATAGAAACAGTAAATTCCCCGCCCTTGCACCAGGGGCATGAGGCGCTTTTTCTGCCACACCAGCGGCCACAGCAGGTGGAACCAGAACAGGGAAACTGGCTTGCGTTCCAGCTCTTTGGCAAACAGCAGTTTCTGGGCGACAAAACCGTTGAAGAGGTTGAAGCGCAGCTTGCCTTTCGTGGCGCCTGCATTGGACGCCAGCGTGGACAGGGAGAGTTTCTTGACCGATTCGTGGGCCATGCGGCTACGGACCAGGTGCGACAGCGCAGTTTCGAGGCTTGCCTGGCGACTGCCGGGAGCAGGCTTGGCTGATGCCGCTTGCGCGGATACGCGTGCCAGGTAGGCCTTCAGGTCTTCCGCGCGGCCGGTCTCGACGATGGCTGAAATATCCTGCTGCACCGCTGCCCATTCCTTGGGGTAGCTGGCGCAAAGTTCATCCAGAGAAGGCTTGGTCTTCAGCCATTCAACTGCTTTTGCGTAAGCCGCCTGTTTCATGAAAATATCTTTGACATGTTTAGGATTTGGATCTGCCCATCGAGACTGGATAGTATCAAACAGTTGTATTTTGCTCGAAAGAGAAGGGCGCGGATTGGGTGTCGGGTTTTCTTACATTGCGCTGCGCTGCTCATCAGCGAACGATTTTAACTCTTTGTATATCAGGATATAAATATCCTTGGAACGGTTGATGCTTATATTGAAGCAAAAGGCCTGGTCTCGGCCCAAAAATTTTTCCGTTGAAACTTTTCCTTGGAGAATAATTATGAAACTCAAAAAACTCTCTACCGCCACAGCCTTAGCTGCCGCCCTGTTTGCAAGTAGCAGCGCTTTCGCTGTCGCCATTACACCTACTGTTTCCTTCAACCCTGGCACCACGCTGAATACCACGGGCCTGAGCACCTTCACCACAAGCGGGGCGCAAATGGCAGGCATGACGGTGACTGCCTATTTCAGCGGCGGCTCGAGCGAAACCGTGATTTGGGCTGCCGGTGCAGATCCCGCTGGGGCTGCCACGGGCACCGCCTGGTCTCTGGGATTCGCGGGCTTTACAACCTTTTCGCCCTCCTGGGAATTGCTGACGTCAGCCAATATGACCAACTCCATCACACGACTGGTCATCGATGGTCGGCCGGGTGATACGATTTTCGACACCATTCTGGACCCGGAAACCACACCCGGTTCTGCTCGTGGCACGGCTTTCTCCAGTGTCGACGGCCCCGCAGGCCTGAATGTGGCTGCCACCTATATGAACCAGGTTGCGCTGAACGGCACGGTTTATGGCGATCTGTTCACCGTGCTTGATATCGGTTTTTCCGCGGCGACCGGCGCGGCTGGTGGGTTGGGCGCCAACAGCAGTCTGATCTTTACCGCCGATACGGACAACACCGCCATTCAGGGTGACCTCAACCCCATTCCCGAGCCTGCCACAATGGCCCTGTTGGGTCTGGGTCTGCTTGGCCTCGGTTTCATGCGCCGCAGGGCCTGAATCTGTCGGAAAGTCTGACAACCAAAGGCGGCCGGAAGGCCGCCTTGCTTATTGCTCGGCTGAAAATCTCTTCATTGTTCCTGCGTAGTTCGCATCCGTCTAGCGAAAGGCCGTCGGCGCCACGCACAGCACAACGGCGCGTTAATCATGCTGGCCTATGAAGATCGCTCGCAACGGAACTTGCATTGGCTCAGGCCGTTCAAATTCAGTGCAAAGACGAAAAAAGCATGCCCGTGCTTCCGGGTCATTGAGCAAGAACCAGCCTCATTCCTCTCAGGAGAGCATCATGAAAAAGAACGCAAGCCTTTCAGTTCTTATGGCGGCGCTGCTGGGTATCGCCCCGTTAAGCCTCGCCTCCAAGCACGAGGTATCCGGGCATGAAAATGGCAAGACCACCTCCAGGGAAGTTCGACGGGAGGTCACCGACGCTGCCGAGACGATCAAGGACTATTCCGCCGACAAGCGCGACGAGGCGGTGAAAAAAGCGAAAGCCTCACTCGACGCCCTGGATGTCCGCATCGCGGCCATGGAAGCGCGCATCGACAAAAACTGGGACAAGATGGACGTGGCCGCACGCGAACAGGCACGCAGCACCCTGGATGCGCTTCGCAAGCAGCGGGTTCAGGTGGCTGAATGGTACGGTGGGCTGAAAAACAGCACCGCTGACGCGTGGGAGCGCATGAAGACGGGCTTCTCGGATTCCTACAAGTCCCTCCGCCACGCATGGGAGAAGGCGGATCGGCAATATGGGGGAGACGACAAGAAATAATCCTGGAACGTTTGGTCAGGGTGGCGTGTGTGATCGGCAGGTGAAAGTAACACTTTTCGCTTCACCTGATGCGTGAGGTCCTGCACAAATTCCATGCTGTCTTCGGTGATAGTCTCCTCCCCGTCGAGTCGGTTTTTGTGGAATGGATGTGCCTTCCACGGGAATGCCCGAATCTGGCATTATGTGAACATGGATCAATCCACCGAAGCAATCAGCAATCCGGACCTCTATTACCTCAAAAGCGTCACCGACTTGAGCGAAAGCGTGGAGGTCGTCAGCAGTGAAGATATCTATTC
>JAQTNW010000087.1 GCA_028713655.1 Candidatus Methylacidiphilales bacterium
CTATACCCGTGACCAGGCGCGGCAGGTGGTGGATGTGCGCACGGCCACCGTTGAAAGTGTGCGCGCGGTATTGATCGAAGGCACCAAGACACCTATCGGCACGGCAGCGGGTGCGGTGGTGGGGGGAATCGCCGGCAGCAATGTCGGCGGCGGCAAGGGCAGCGCGGTGGGTACGGTGCTGGGCACCGTGGCAGGGGGAGTGGTGGGTTCCGCGATTGAAGAGGGCGCGACCCGCCAGCCAGCCACGGAAATTACGGTCAGGTTTGATGACGGCAGGATGATCGCGGTGGTCCAGGCCGGGGATGAAAAATTCGAACCCGGTGACAAGGTGCGGGTGCTGACCGGCAACGGCGTGACGCGCATCAGCCATTGACCCGGAGGGAGGCACTGCATCCCGTTCGTGGTGAGCCTGTCGAACCACGAACGGATGACTTTGGTCAGAGCTTCCTTAATCCAGAGAACACATCAACGCGGCCTGTTTATGTTTCGGCTTTACGTGGAACATCCTGAAGGCGCCGAAATTTTTCGCGCTTGGAATGGTTCCCGCATACTCAAAGCTGGCCCAACCCTCGCCCTCTATTTCAAGCATCGCCACAAAAGGTTCCGTACCGAATATCTCGCCCGGCGGCGTCACGGGCTCGATCCGCGCAGTTTTATTGACGTCATTGCTGGAATAGGTGAAGTACTGTGCCAGCGAATCGTAAAGCTTGTAAACCGGCCCGTAATGCAAACCGATCCGCATCAGCAGCGGTGCTTCCAGATCGAGGCTGGTTTGATCGATCTCGTCTATCGCATTGTCCAGCGCCACCGCTATTCTGGCCGCAGTCGAAGCCTTGTCAGTCACCAGGAATATCGCGTCGCCCCAGGTGTTCAGGTGAAGGATTTCCGGTTGGAATTCCTCCAGGGCTTTGGCCAGCCGTGGCTGAAGCACATTAAAGTACCAGACAATATCGCGGTCGGATAATTTGCTATATCCCCGGATATCGGCAAACAGGATTGCATGGGGTTCGCGCCGGTTTTCCGGATAGCTCCCCTGAACCTTGCGGACATAGGGTTTGGGCAACTCGGCCGGACAGGGAATGATTTCAGTCTGGTGGCCCAGCTCTTTCCACTTCGCAATATTCAGATAGGTTCCCGAGCTTCGGCTCGACTCCCTTTGATTCCACACGGCCAATTGCTTCAGCCTGGTATTGAGCGAATTGGCCCGCATGATCGCCATGCCCATTGCCACATCCGAGCAAAACTTGAACAGCGAATCTTCGCCGAGATAATCCGACTCTGTCGCGCAGGAAACCGTATGGGCTCCCTTTATGCAGTCATGGAAACGTTTGCCCCAATCTTCCCCGGCGGTGCGCACCAGCACATCGCAAAAGCTTTCTATCCCGAAAGGCAGCCAGATATTCAGTTCACCGCCCTGCTTCAGAATGGATTCGGCAAACATGATGTCGGCGCCTGCCGCCAGCGAACCATAGGCGACTGCGCAATGCATGTCTGAAATCACGGTTTCGATCCGCAGGAGAAGTTCGTGCTCGTCCTTTTTACCCAGGGGCCGATGCTGGTCATAAATATGGCCGCAATAATGAATCACCGTTTCAGGGAGCAACGGATCCAGAATTTCCGGGTCGATGCCAAGATAATTGCAAACCAGCTTGAGTTGGCGGTGTGTGCGCGCCCGGGTGAGCAGGTTTCTTTCGTTATGTTTCGCCGCCTCTCCAATCATCTTCCTTGCTTCAGCCTGCCGGTTCAACAGGAGGTAAGCCTCGGCCTGGGTGGTCAGCGGGAAATATTGGGGGCCGCGATCCTGACGGGCGATCTGGATTGCCGAATTGGCCAGCTCACAAGCCTGCCTGTGGTCGCCGGAGAGCAAATAAAGGGTGGCGGCGTTGACGGCGGAATAATGTCCGCCGGTCTTGATGAATTCCTGATGGTAGGTTACCGCCGCAGCACTGAATGTTTCCTTGTCCAGGTTTATAAAAGCCAGATCTTTCAGTATGCGTGCTTCCAGCGCCCGGACATACTCGCTATCGCTCAAATGCAGCTTGTAGGAATAGAAGCTATCCAGCGCCCGTTGTTTTGCATTGCACCTTGCCAGCGCCAATACCGAGCAATACTGAAAAAACTCATCATCGGGACTGGATTCGAGCGCGGCCTGCGCCAGATCGTACTCCCTCAGGTAGTCGCCAGTCTTCTGGGCGCTAATGATTCGTGATTTTATTTCTTCAATGGACTGGGTCATGTCGGCAGTAATAATTGTTATGGCTCATCGCAGAACGGTTGCGGAAGTGTACTGTAAAGACCAGCTTCGTCTGGCTGGACAGTATTTTACCTTCCTTAAGTGGGCCTTAAGTGGACGCCCCTTCACGCTTGAGCATCGCCGCTTCGATCCGCAAAACAACCGCCGCTCAAATGGTACAATCCGCGCCTTTCAATCTCTGGGGGTGCGATTCCCAAGCCCCTTGGGGCGTGTCTTATGCAGGGTGGATTAAGCGCGTAGCGCGAATCCACAAAAAGCGCGGTGGATACACGTCTTCGGCGTTTTATCCACCCTACCAATACCCCGCTCTTGCGGCGGGGTTGTTTAATTCAGCCGAGGTTTTGCAATGCACACTCTGATTTGCGGTTCGATGGCCTACGACACCATCATGGTGTTTCCGGATCAATTCAAGAAACACATCCTGCCCGAGAATAT
>JAQTNW010000088.1 GCA_028713655.1 Candidatus Methylacidiphilales bacterium
CATTAATGTCATCCATGGTCATCACGACTTGACCGACCACTTCAACACCTTTACCCGCTATGTTAGATGCATCAACGGCGAGTTGGTTGGCATGCTGGGCGTTTTTGGCATTGTGCTGCACGGCGGAAGTCAGCTCTTCCATGCTGGCGGCTGTTTGTTCCAAACTGGCTGCTTGCTGTTCGGTGCGGTGTGACAAATCATTATTGCCCGAAGCGATTTCTTTAGTTCCGGTGTTAATGCCGTCAGTGGCATCCTTGATTTGGCTGATAATGTCTTTAAGTTTTTCTACCGTGGTATTGGAGTCATTTTTAAGCTGACCGAATATACCGGAATAATCGTTGCTGATGGTTTCGGTCAGGTCGCCACGGGACAGCGCATTGAGTACGCGCACGACTTCATTAAGGCTGGTTTCGCTGGTTTGCATAAGCTGGTTAATATCGCCCCCCAGGTGACGTAAAAAACCGTCCTTGCCGTCCAGATCGAAACGCATGCTGAAATCGCCCTTGGCAGCGGCTTCCACAATAATGGCGACTTCATTCTCCGCGATTACCTCTTCGGTGCGGTCGTGCCATTCGGCCACCGTACCCAGTCGTTGGCCTTGCTCGTTGATTACCGGATTGGCAATCACTACCATCGAACGGCCGCCCACTATCATGGCGGCCTCATAGTTGCCGGTTAAAGAGGTGAGCATTTTTGCCTGATGCGAAGGGTTTTCGTGAAAATCATCCATGTTGGTGCCGACCAGATTCTCAATAGAGAACTTTGACAACTGCCGACTGATTTCCATTTCGGCCTTGCCGAGTATATTGATCACCTCTTGATTCACGTAAATGATGTTACGGTCATTATCGGCAATCATGACGCCGGTGCTGACGTTGTCCAGCGCAATCTTGACGCGCAGGGTTTCGTCAGCCGCTTTGCGTTCTGCCGTTATGCGCTCCAACAGTTGTTGCTGCATGTGTTTCATCGCATATAACAAACTGCTGCTGTCTTTCTCATTAACCTGAATATCCTGAGTTAAATTGCCCTCGGCAATTTCCATGGCAATCCCTTTTGCAAAGTAAGGATCAATGCCCAATTGCTTGCTTAGATAACGCGTCAAGTAGATGGCAATACCTAGCCCTAAACCGATACCGGCCAAAGAAATGACGAGCATGATCTTGGATGCATGCCGGGTTGATTCAGTGATGCCGTGGGCATTATTTTTTGCGTCGTTCACTTCCTGATTTTTAATTCTATTCAGTTGTGTTCGTAGGTTTTTCGCTAATTTATTGAAATCCTTCATGACCGGATTGCCCGCATCGGCGCCCTCGGCCTTATAGACCGTGGTCATGCGCTTGCCTTCGCTGTAATACCAGTCGAAACCGACCTCAAGAGCCGCCAATTCTTTCAGTTTTGCTGCGGACGAAGCCGCCTTATTCCCCGCAGCATCACTGCCGCTCTTAATGGCGGGCGGTTCGGTCGTTATTTTTACCGGGCTTTCTCCAGCCAAGCGCTCCCGAAACTGTGCGATGCCCTGTTTAAAGTCTTCGGCCGCTCTTTGCGCATCCTGATAACCATCCGGGTCCTGGTTGAGTGAAACCTGGGTAAAAAGTTGCTGTACCTGTAAGGTATAAATCGCCATTCGCTCTGCCAGCAGCGCATTGGGCAAAAAAGTATCATCCACTTTCGCCACGTCGCGCTGAGTCTGGGAAAAATTAAACAAAGCCACAGCAACAATGCCTATCATCAAACTGATGATGGCAAGAAATCCAAGCAATATGCGGACTTTGAAGCTTATATAACCAAACATTTTAAGAGCCTTTTAGATGTTACTTATTAGTTTCCACGCTGTCCTGGAAATAAAAAGAAATGAGATGCCTGCCTTTTGGATTAATTAACCGCATGCAGTTTTACCACTGATTTATGCGCAAAGGATTGAAGGTTTTCCTGACTTTTTGTCGCCATTCTGTGGTTAATAAAGAAACTGTTCCCTTCAATCTTTTTGGCCTGTTTTTTTGCTTCGGATGCCAAATCGGCTATATCAACATGCGATTGACACTGACTGGTTGAAACCGAGTCTACCAGGCCGACCGACAGGCTTATCAACGGAAAAAAACATTTTTCTCCCGCTCTGTTTTCAGCATGAATACCGCCTGTTTTTATATCGTCATCTTTGTAGTAATGTGGAACGGCTTTTTTAAAGTCGTTCAAAATATTTTCACAGCACTTTAACCAGTCATTACCGGTAAAAATGACTATAAAATCATCTCCGCCGATGTGACCAACCAGACCGCTCTCGGCGGGAATGTGTTGAGCCAGTGTATTGGCGACTGCTTTAATAATATCGTCGCCCGCACTGTAGCCATAAACGTCATTAAAAGGCTTGAAGTGATCCAGATCGAAATAACCGAAACTGAAAGGTACTTTGGTTGCCAATAATTGATCGATCTGATCATTGATCGGAACGCTACCCGGCAACAGGGTAAGAGGATTAGCGTGTTTGGCATTGTGAATTTGTTGACGGGTAATTTCTTCAAGCAATTTCAGTATAGTTCCTATGCCCGTATATTCGCCGTCATTGGTAATGATAAAAGCCTGATCGTTTCGCATTGTTGATGTCAGTTGTTTACTGACTAACTCTATGGCGGTGTTTTGATCGAAACTTAACGGCGTTTTGT
>JAQTNW010000089.1 GCA_028713655.1 Candidatus Methylacidiphilales bacterium
AATCATGAACCGACATGGTACCGGATCATCGGCACAACGCACTACGACAACCCGGCTACGGATTCGGAGTCTTCCATTGAAGGATACGGACTGCGGTTCACCCTGGCGAACGGTTCCATCAATCCGGGTGTCTGCTCCGATTGTCATGGTCATGAAGCGAATGCCGGAACAAGAACCGGTCAAAACACGCCGACCCTTTATACGGATTGGGCGCAGTCCGGCCATGCCCGTGGAATCCTTACAGCCAAGTATGCCGCGGCGGCAGCCAATCCCGTGGACACATCGCTCCCGAGAACCGATCCGGTCAGGACTGCCCAAGGGCTCAAGCAGGTTGACGCGGTGATGGCGGCCGGCGTTGCGGGAGGCGCTTTTGCCGGACACGAAGGGACATCCTGCGGACGATGTCATACGACGGAAGGCTTCTCCGCGTTCTTTACAACTTTTTCCACCGCCAATATGGGTACAACGCCCGGCGTTCTCAAGTGCTATGGATGCCATTCCAATGCGGGCGCCGGAATTCTGCGCACCATGAAAGGCGCCAATCCGGCAACCGATTACAGTTATGCATCATCCGCAACCGGTTGGAATCCGAAGGTGGCGCTCGATGCCGGGGCAAGCGGTTACAAGTTGAATTACGGCAAGTCACCGTACCCGGATATGGGGCGTTCCAATGCCTGTATATTCTGTCATGATTCCCGGGAGAAGGATCCCGGCGCCATTACGGATGCCAGCACAAACTATCAGCGAACCCACTACCTGCAGGCCGCGACAACGATGTTTGTTAAAATGGGTTTCATCACCTTCGCTCCGGGGTCGATTCCCGGCGTGGAGATTGACAAAACGCTCTTGTCCGATCAGGATGGCGGAACCATTACCAGCACGCACCGGAAACTGGGAACGCCGGCAATGATCGGCAATGAGGGTATCACGGCTAAAGATAAAAAATTGACGAGCGGCGGTCCCTGCGTTTCATGCCATTTTTCGGCCAGCCACAGCCAGGAAATCGATCAGAGGAGCATTGATGCCGTTTGTATCAGGTGCCATGATTCCGAAATGGGGCACTCGCTTTCAAAAGAAGCCGACTTTAAACAGTACTTCCTGGAGCCGCAGTCGGAAGCCTATCAGGCGGCTCTGACGCTGGCGATCAATATCTTTAATAATATGGGGACGGGCATCACGATTGCAGCCGAACCCGCGCCTTTGGATGAATTTGTGAGAGCTTACAAGACAGGGACAACGACTGAAGCCGGAGCGGCGGATTGGACGGCCGCCATGGCCGTTCTGGGGTCAAATTATAACAAGGCCAGAGTCATGGGCGCCGTTTCCAATATCGTGTACTTCAAGAGAGACCCGGGCGCCTTTGTCCATGCCCGCACGTACTCCCGAAGGCTGATCTATGACACCATCGATTATCTCGATGACGGCACAATGAACGGCTCAACGGGCGCAACGGCGCTGGCCACCATGCCGTCCGTCTATGGCAAAGGCGCATCGGCCTTTACGGATGGCACACTCACGGTCTTTGCACCCGGGACAACGGAAGCCATGGTTTATCTGATCAGATGGAGTCGGGCAACCGGCGCCTGGAGCACTCCGGAGCGTCCGTAATTATTTGTAGCCGGCAGTTTATCACCTGCTGAGCCAACATAACGTGCCCCGCCCGGCAACAGGCGGGGCTTTTAAGAAATCATTCGACATGATGCATGTATGGCGGCCTTTATTTGTGGTTATTGCTCTGGTGGCGGGCATCTTCATTGCCCGGACATTGTGGATAACGAAGGATTTCGGAGTTCATGAACAGGGCTATGTGTATGGCTGGTACCGGCAATCCAATGTTACCGAATGGGAAACTATTGCCGTAAAATATCAGGGCAGGGAATTATGTGCGGACTGCCATTCCGCAGAGACGGAGAAGCTTGCGACAGCTTCGCATAAAGACATTCAATGTGAAAATTGCCATGGCCCGGCTTTTGATCATCCGTCAGAGCCGCCCAAACCGGAAATCGATCGCAGCCGGAATCTTTGCCTGAGATGTCATACCCGTCTCGATTATCCGACCAGCCAACGATCGCAAATTAAAGGAATCATTCCGGATCAGCACAATCCCGGATTGGAATGCGCCGCATGTCACGACCCGCATGAGGCCTCCAAACCTTAAACCTGGAGCAAGATGAACAGACGATGTTTTATAAAGCTGGCGGTAAAAGGAAGCGCGGCCGTATTGCTGGTCAGGGGACTGGACGGAATATTCCGGCCCGCGGATGTTCTGGCCGGCGCATCACCGCGACGCTTTGTATTTCTCGTTGATACCTATAAATGCATCGGCTGCGGTTTTTGTGTGAAGGCCTGCAAACTGGAAAACGAAATTCCTTTTGATGCCGATGTTTCCCGAACCTGGGTGGAACGGTACGTCGTTACCGGAGAGGGGGACGTATTGGCGGATACCCCCCAAGAGGCGCGTCATGGTTTTACCACAGGCCGGTTTGACCTGGGACGGGGAAAGTTTAAAGATATTCCCTCCGAAATTATCAGAAAAGGATTTTTTGTTCCCAAGCTCTGCAATCAGTGCGCCAAGCCTCCCTGCGTTCAAGTCTGTCCGGTG
>JAQTNW010000090.1 GCA_028713655.1 Candidatus Methylacidiphilales bacterium
CAGGGTTGATTGGTAGGGTTCGTAACCATGAAATATGCCCTCTTTTTGCTCTTGTGTGTGCTGCCTTGCCTTCAGGCGGAAGAGTTGATCGAGAACGGTGATTTTTCCAAAGGAAAATCCAAATGGTTTCTGTGGATTTGAAATAGTTTCATTTGCCTACTTTTCTTCCAGTTATGGAACTCGACGAGCGCTTGCAAAAACATTTGCTGAAAACACCCGACCTGGGAAAGGCCGCTTTCGTTGCGCCCAATGCGGCCATTATGGGCGACGTCGTTCTCGGTCCGGATGCCAGCGTCTGGTACGGCTGCGTCCTGCGCGGAGACATCCAATCCATCCGCATTGGCGAGGGAACGAACATACAGGACGGAAGCGTTGTGCATCTGGCCGATGACGCGGGCGTGGCCGTGGGCGAGTACACGACCATCGGGCACATGGCCATGATTCATGCATGCAACGTCGGCAACGAATGCCTTATTGGGATGAGCGCCACCATTCTGGATTATGCGGAAATCGGCGATCAATGCATCATCGGGGCGGGAGCGCTCGTCACGAAGGGGAGCAAAATTCCTTCAGGCTCGATGGTTATGGGCATGCCGGCCAAAGTCGTCCGCCCACTCACAGAGGAGGAACGGAAGGGGCTGCGCTATTGGGCGGAAAAATACGTTGAAGTGGCGAAGGGTCATGCGAAGTTTCAACAACGGAAGCCGGCCTGAATATCCCGCGCATGTGCATCCGCGAAAAGTGCGGTTAATTTGACTGTGAGTGCGCTGAACGAAATTCAACAAGCCTCAAAGGAGCAGTTCGACCGCCAAAGCGCGAACTACGGCAGCTCCCACATTCTGAGCAATACGGAAGACCTCCGTTCGACGCTGCAGTTTCTCAAGCCGTTGCGCGGGCAGACCCTCCTGGACGTGGCCTGCGGCGCGGGCCACACGGGACTGTATTTTGCGCGCCTGGGCCTGGAGGTCACGCTGACCGATATCTCTACAAGTATGTTGGAAAAGGCCTCCCAGGCCGCTGCGGCCGAAGGCATTGCAGTAACCGTTCGGGAACACGCCGCGGAACAATTCCCGTATCCGGACCAAACTTTTGACATCGTCACCTGCCGCGTGGCGGCGCATCATTTCAGTTGTCCCGCCACGTTTCTCATGGAAACCGCGCGGGTGCTGAAGCCGCATGGCCGCTTTCTTCTCATCGATGGCAGCGTCGAGGACGGCCAGCCGGAGGCCGAGGAATGGATGCATCAGGTCGAAAAATTGCGGGACCCCAGCCACAACCGTTTCATCACGCCCCTCAAATGGATGCATCTCTGCGGCCATGTCGGTTTGCGGGTTGTCCATCGTGAAATCCAGCCGTTCAAACAACCGGACTTGGAATGGTATTTTCAAACTGCGGGCACAACTCCTGAAAATCGCGCGGCTGTGTTGAAACTCATCGACGAAGCGCCCGAGTCCGCCCGCCGCCTGTTCAAGCTCGGCCGCGAGGACGGCAGGATCGTCTGGTGGTGGCAGCGCTTGGTTCTCATCGCCGAAAAGCTGTAAATTTTTATTCGCTGGGAGCGCGAATAAAAATTACAAAGAGCCATTGGTGATCTTGTGGGATTTAAATCCTGTCCAAAAATGTTTTGAAGTTTTAAGGGGGCGGCGCCACCGCCATTTTCAGCCGCATTTCGTACTTGCAGCACTGAGCCATATTGAGCATATTTGAGCATGGCCTCAAATACTACTTTATTCCGGGCTCGCGTGCCCGCGCAACGGCTCAAAAAGGCCGAAAAGATTCTCGATCAGCTCGGCATCAAGCCTGGCGATGCCTTTAAGATGCTTCTGGCACAGATCGAGCTTCACAAGGGGCTTCCCTTCGATGTTACCACGCAGAGAACGCCCATCCTTTCATCGGATGAACAGGCGGCAGCGTGGACGGAGGCGATGGGTGCCTACTGAACCACAAGCCGGGGAAGTCTGGTTTGCGGATTTGGGAATGGTCGAGAAAAGCCGGCCGGTGCTCGTGCTTGCGTTTCCGGGTGACAGTTGATGCGCGTTCTTTGGTGATTGTGGCTCCATTGACCTCACAAATACGGGGAATGCGGGGCGAAGTGGATATTGGCAAACCGCATTGGCTTCCAAAACACTCCGCAGTGAATGTGCAGGGACTTGCCAGCTTTGATCGTCATAAACTTTTCCGCAGAATGGGTGTCTTGACAAAACCCGAAATGGAGCGCGTCAAACTGGCTCTTCGAGATTTATTGGGCTTGTGAATCCATGGCTTTTTGGAAGCAGCACTTGACTTCGTTCAATCGGATCTTGTTCATAACCCAAATCCATGCATGCTCATGACATGCCTGAGGCGCTTCTGAAACAAACCCGCTTCAATCCCCGAGATAGGTTGAATTCCACCTATCTAGATAGATTGAATTCAATCTAATATACTGTTCGATTTAAAAATATGAAATACATTTTATTTGGCATTTTGGCTTTTACATATTTGCATGTTTACGCTGAACCAGTATTTCGTGATAGCTACGCAGTGGATTTGACCCTTAATGACGGAAGCAAAT